>NZ_JAMPNZ010000001.1:0-297271 GCF_028479625.1 Providencia sp. PROV197 | reverse complement strand
TGGTTTGTCAGCAGTCTGAAATCCGAAGGTAACCCCTTCGGATTTTTATTTGTCTTTTTTTTAGCCTAAAAAAAGAATAATAACTAATAATTTAATTAGTTAGATGTTTTTGTTATAAAAAAAGAGTAAATATGGTTGATTATTACTAATGATTATAATTATCATTATTGATCTTAATCTTCTTTCTTAACTCGCCTTTTATGAACTTGAAAACTCGCAAACTACTTTTGCCATTGGCAATTTCTGCTTCATTGATTTCTCACTATGCTTTTGCGGCTGATAACGCTAAAAATGACCAAATCACCGTCACGGGTAACTGGCTCGAAAATACCGAAGACAGCGAAGTGGTATTTAACCATCCCGGTGCACGAACCGTTAAAACACAGCAACAAATTAAAGAAACGGGCAGTGAAACCATTGCGGATGCACTAAAAGGTATCCCTGGTGTTCAAGTGCGTGAAAGTAATGGAACTGGGGGAAGTGATGTTTCCTTAAACGTGGGGGTGCGCGGTTTAACCTCACGTTTATCGCCACGTTCAACGATTTTGCTTGATGGGATGCCGTTGGCGGCAGCACCTTATGGTCAGCCACAACTTTCCATGTCACCACTCTCGTTAGGCAGTATTGAATCCATCGATGTTATCCGTGGTGGGGCATCTGTACGTTATGGGCCACAAAACGTAGGTGGAGTGATTAACTTTGTGACCAAGCCAATTCCAAAGGAGTTTGGTGGCGGGGTAGCGGTACAAACCCAAGGGGCGAAAACAGGTGGGTTAAAGACCTTAGTGGATGCCTCATTAGGTGGCTCTAAAGCTGATGATTCAGCGGGTGCCATGATCCTATATTCGGGTTTACACGGGCAAGGTTATCGCAAAAGTAATGATAATACGGATATTGATGATTTTATGTTGAAAACCCGTTATGCCATCACGGATAACGACGAGCTATTAGCGAATTTTCACTATTATCACGCGATGTCTGGAATGCCAGGCGGGTTAACCCAAGCTCAATATAATGCAGACCCATTCCAATCAACGCGGCCTTATGACCGTTTTGAAGGGAATCGCCAAGATATGTCATTGAAATATAAACATGAAGAAGATGACAAGCAATTCGAATTAATGACGTGGTTTAGCAAAAGCTACCGTGGTAGCTATATTGAAAGTGACCATAAAGACAAAGCCAACGAGAGACGTTTGGTTTCTTACCCGCGTCACTATACCGCGTATGCCATTGAGCCAAGTTATTCACAATTGTTTCGTTTTAATAATATGTCCCATGAAGTGACTGTGGGCTACCGTTATTTAAATGAAACCGCTGATGAAAAAGCCTATCGCTCAAATTGGTACCAAGCTGGCACACAAAACACACGCCCAAGTACCAACGACTACTACCAACACACCTCGGGCGGAACGGAAGCGCATGCGATTTACCTTGATGACACCATTGATGTCGGCAACTGGACTATCATTCCGGGTATTCGCTACGAAAACATCAATATTCACTTAAACGACAGTTTTAAAAATCAAAATCGCAGTAAGCGTTACAGCGAGCCACTTCCTGCATTGGCGGTGATTTACCATATTGATGATGAGTGGAAATTATTTGCTAATGCCAGCACTTCATTTGGGAGTTTGCAGTACTTCCAATTGAATACAAAAGGGGTTGGCAATTCACCAGCTAACGGGTTAAGTGCAGAAAAAGCCCATAACTATGAAGTGGGCACGAAATACGACAATACAGCGCTCTCTTTAGAAGCGACTTTATTCTATATCGATTTCGACGACCAGCTTCTTTATGTCGAAAATACAACTGGTTGGACTAATTTAGGCGCGACGACGCACCAAGGTGTTGAGCTAGCGGCAAGGTACAATTTAGCGGATCTCACCGATGTTCTTGATGGTGTGAGCGTGTATAGCACTTATACCTATACTAAAGCAGTCAGTAAGAAAGGGGATTTTGCCCATAAAGACTTACCGTTCTATTCACGTCAAGTGATCACCGCAGGTAGCCGTTATGAAACAGGCAATTGGGTGTGGAACCTAAATACCTATGCGCAATCAACTCAGGAATCACCAGGGACAACAAGTCATTATGTGACCGAACCAAGTGCAGATGGCCGATATGGCACAATACCTGGCTATATGGTGTGGGATGCGCGTGGGGAATACCACTTTGGTAAAAGTTTGTCTGATTTAACATTATCGGCTGGTATTAAAAACTTATTTGATCAAACCTATTTTACGCGCTCGACAGATAACAACTATGGGATCTACGTTGGGCAGCCAAGAACATACTATGTTCAAGCATCAGTGAAATTTTAGTTAAGATAAGGCAGGATAATGATAGGTCGATTTATCAATAAGTATTGCTTATTTGGGTTATTGAGTCTGTTCAGTGCGGCGACGAGTTTCGCTGCACCTATTACAGTGACCGATATCGCGGGGCGGGAAGTTACCGTTAATGCACCTGTTTCACGGGTGATGCTGGCGGATAGCCGTGTGCTGGTGGCATTGAATATCTTGCACCCACAAAGCCCATTAAAAGGCATTATTGCGTGGGATGATGCGCTTATCAAAAAAGCGCCCGACTTAAGCGCAGCGTACAGTAAAAAGTTTCCTGAACTAAGCAAAATTCCTGTTTTCCCAAATCCTTACACAACCGACTTTAGTGTTGAAAAGGCCTTGGTCGCTCAACCTGATTTACTGATTTTTGATATCGGTTTGAAAAGCAAGTTGACGGAAAGTGGCACGCTATCTTTACTGGAAAAAAGCGGTTTACCCGTCATTTTCATCGATTTTCGGCAATACCCGCTGAAAAATACCATGCCGAGTATGGCATTATTAGGCCAAGTGTTCGGTGAACCACAACAAGCGGAGGCATTTAACCAGTTTTATCAACAAAGGTTGGATTTGATCCGCAGTAAAGTGGCAACACTTGATAAAAACCAGCGCCCAAGTGTGTTTATTGAAAGGGCTGCAGGGATTTCAGGTGAAGATTACTGTTGCAAAACCTTTGGCAATGGCAATTTTGGTGAGTTTGTTGAAACGGCAGGGGGAAATAATCTCGGTTCACAGTGGTTCAGTATTGGAATGGGCGGTGAAATTAACGAAGAGCAGTTAATTCACAGTAATCCTGACTATTATTTAATGACCGCCGCGGATTGGGATAGCACACGTAAAGGTAGCGCTTCAGTGCCTTTAGGGTATACAGGCGATAAAGCCAAATCGCAGGCTAGGCTAATCAAGCTGATGGAACGCCCTAAACTGCGCTCATTAGCGGCATATCAAAACAAGCAGGTTTTAGCGTTATACCAGCAATATTATGACACTCCGTTTAATATTATTGCGGTGGAAGCGATAGCGAAGTTTCTTCACCCCAATTTATTTGCCGAACTTGACCCACAAGCGGATAGCGATTATCTGCACAAAACCTTCACGGCATTAGAGGGCGATGGTGTGTTCTGGGTTAAAGCACAGTAAAAACATGGCTTCTTCATTGGCCTGCTTGATTACTAAAGCAGGCCAATATCTTAATCGTACCTATCGGAAGTGATTACGTTTTCTTAACGATGGGTAATACGACCTTCGATGGGTATCTCTTTGAAATATGAATACTGTTATGTGCCACTTTCCATGTTCTATCCCCTGCGATAGTTTCACCTGTATTGGTGTTGAAATCGTATTTGGGGAAATTACTACTGGAAATATCTAACCGAATACGGTGCCCTTTCACAAAACGGTTAGCGCAAGCAAACGGTTTGATTTTAATTTCAACCACTTCATTAGGGTTTAACAAGGTTTTTTGCTCATAGCCCTGATGAAAACGGCAGCGGAAAATACCATCGGTAATATTCATGGCATAACCTTGCGGGTAATCTTCATTGGGTGGATAAACGTCAATTAATTTAGCTGTAAAATCCGTATCTAAGGCATCACTGCTGATCCATAAAGACACTTCAATATCACCAGCCAAACAAATATCGTCTTGTAAAATGTCGGTTTCAAAAACTAAAACATCAGGGCGAGCGGAAAGCGGCAGGTTATTTTGTTGGCTGCCAAAAAAATCAGGCAGTTCACGTTGATCGAATGCTCCTCCCCAAAAGATAGGTTGGCCTGATGTTAAAGCGCCGCCGATGGTTGGAACAGGGTACTTAGGATCATAGCAATAGGATATTGTTGCTTGCTTGGGGCACTCTTCACGCTGAAGAGATTGATTTCCCCAAAGGAAAAAAGGTGTTTTTTCAACATTGGGTAATGGCCATTGTTGGTGGTGAAGCCACTCACCACCATGTTCTAAACGCCCCTCAGAATTACGTTTACCACTACCGCCACCCATCATAAAAAAAGTAATGTCTTGCTGAGGCTTTGGTGGGTTAAGACCTTTTAAATGCGTGTTGAACCAAACTAAGCGGCAGGCTAACCAATCTTCACTGACATTGTGATCAAAAGCGGCAACTTCACCAAATTCAGCATTACCACTATGGGTAATATTTCGGTCTCCATGTAGCCAAGGGCCCATGATTAATTTTTGTGGTGATTGCTTTGTTGTGGTGAATGCGCGGTAGTTATCTAATGTCGAGCTAACATAAGCATCATACCAACTGGACATAAATAACACGGGGATATCGGGGATTTGGTCGTAGTAGCCCTCAGCGTAGATGCCTATTTTTTTCCAATAATCGGTAAAACACTCTTCTTCCCATTGCTCGAACAAATAAGATTCATATTCAGGCACATGTTTTAGTAATGTGTGCCCTTGGTGCCATGGCATAGCCGCAAACCAATCATGAATATTTTCTTGTGCTAAAGCCGTTGAAACCGTGGAGGATTGTTGAGCGAGTGGGCTTAGTTTTGCTTGTTTATACGCCCAAGTGGCTTGTTTGAGCTCAAAGGCTCCCCCTTGACGAATACCGCATTGAAATGCATTGGCAAAGCCCCCTGAATCGAGCACCATGGTAGATAAGCCTGGTGGATTCAAACAGGCCATGGCTAATTGTGTATGGGCTGCATAAGAAAGCCCCATAGAGCCGATTTTTCCGTTACACCAAGGCTGTGCCATAATCCATTGTAGTGTATCGAAACCATCTTCTGCCTCATTAATATATTTGGTGAATTTACCTTCGGACTCATAACGGCCACGACAGTCTTGATAAATAACAATAAAACCTGCATGGGTGAAACAACGCGCCATCTCCTGACGCGTTATCTGGTGCCCAGTGACCGTTTTTTCAGAACGAGAAGGGGCTTTTTTGTCATAAGGTGTGCGCTCGATAATTACGGGGTAAGGGAAATCATCAGCGTCTTGCGGGAAATAGACATCCGTTGATAGGGTTACACCATCACGCATAACGATGCGGAAATTCTTCATATCCATATAGTTAATATCCTATGCTGACTGCGATGGTTAGTAAGCCAATACCGACAGCCATAAAAATTAAAAAAAGTGGGAAAATATATTTTGCCCATGTGGTCCAACTGACACCTGCGGTCGCTAAAAAGATCAGTAATCCGCTGGAGGTTGGCGTGATCATATTGGTCAGCCCATTCCCCATTAAAAAAGCAAAAACAGTCGTTTGCGGGGAAACACCTGAAATTTCACCTACGGGGCCTAATATTGGCATAGTGACAGCGGCTTGCCCTGAAGTGGATGGGATAGCGACATCTAATAATAATTGAGAAATAAACATACTGTATGAGGAAACATAAGCCCCATGGTTACCTACTAAGCCAACCAGTTGGTGAATTATCGTATCCAGAATTTTGCCTTGGGAAAGAATAATTTCAACCGCCGTTGCGAGCCCAATAAGCACGCCAGCAATCAGCACTTTTTTCATCCCGTTAACGAAAGCATCCGCTGCTGCGCTAGCCGTTAGGCCACTGCAAAAAGTTAAAACGACGCTTAGAAACAAATAATAAGCGGATAAATCATTATTCTTCCAGTGCCAGCGATTAGATGCATAGACTAAAAAAGCCACGCCAATGGCTAAAATAATTAACATTAACTTATGGCGGCCTGTCAGCGCGCTTGACTGGCTATTTTCTTCAACAACATAGCGAGTTAATGTCGTTTTACGGATACTGTAAAAGACAAACAAAATCCCTAAACTGATAAAAATAAAGTAGGCGGCAACACGCATGCTTAAACCGCTGAATACAGGTAGTCCCACCAGTGGCTGAGCAATCGATAATGCATAAGGGTTAGTAATTGACGCGAGGTAACCAACTTTAACGGCGATAGCAACAATTGCGAGGCCGATAAGCTCATTAAGCCCAACACGTTTCATCAGGGCAATGACCATCGGGATCACCAAAAGGTACTCTTTGGCTAATCCCATAAAGGTACTTCCCATCGAGAAAACAATCATTAAAAAAGGAATTAATAAGTAAATATTCCCCCGAGTGACGTGCAATAGCCTTCCAAGCCCTGACTCGATAGCCCCCGTTTTATTCAGGATCCCAAACATTCCACCAATAAATAGCACCATATAAATAAGAGGGGATTGCTTAATAATTCCTTCTGGGATGGCTTTAAATAGTTGAATTAAACTGACGGGAGCCGCTTCATTTTCAGCGGGTTTTTCTGTTCCTAAGACTTGCCCAAAGTTCACTTCTTTGGAAACTGTCTGATAAGAGTCAGGAATGACTTTTTTGCCATCGCGTTCATATTGCCCAGACTCAACAAAATAGGTCATTAAAAAGGCAATAATCACAATGGTTAACATGACTAAAACGGGGTTCATCTGCCAACCTGGCGATGCATTCTGCTTGAGGGTTTGTGTTGGTTGCATGGTGTAGTCTCTTTTATTGTATTAATTATTAGGGATATAACCGAGTTGCCTTGAGATACGTAGAGCAGACTGAAGAAGTTGCTCCGTCATTTCTTTTTCTTTGTCATCAGAAAAACGGCTAAGCGGGAGGCTGATACTGAGTGCTGCAATGCAATCCCCATTTTGCGTAAAAATTGGCGCAGCGATTGCACCAATTCCTGCTGTTAATTCCCCGCGCGTAATGGCGAAGCCTCGAGTATGTATATCTGCCAATGTTTGGATAAGAGAGGGTTTTTTTTCGGTAAAATGGGATTGCACATCTAAAGGTGAATAGGCAAGTAAGACTCTTCCTGATGCACCAGAGCCGAGGGCACGACGGTTGCCTGCTTCACTACGGACTTGAAGTGATTGTCCTGAAGGCTTATGTAAAACTTGAAGGACGTCATCGTTATCACGTATACGCAATTGAATGTTTTCATCGAAGCGTTGGCGCAGCCGTTCTGCTTCAATGTCAGCCACTTGGATGTAGTCAATTTGTTGACGTGCACAATTCCCTAAACTTAACAATTGATGGCCTAAATGATAAGTAACGGGGTTATCATTTTTTTGTACGAAATGGCGGTTTTCTAAAGTGCAGAGCAAACGGTAAACCTTCGATTTATTCATTCCCGATAAACGGGAGAGTTCGCTTAGTCCAAGGTTATCCTTCTCACCTAATAACATTAGGAGCAAAAGGGCGTCATCAACAGCCGTCACAATATTGTCTTTCATGCCAACCTCGATCGGTTTGTACAGTAAACCACTGGTTTATTTAATAAAATTAGCATGGGGAATAACAAAAAATGATTCAAGAGAGTTGTTAATAAATTGTGAGGTGAGTTAGGGTTTTTAAAATAGAGGATACGAGAAAATTAGGAAGGATAGCTATTTATTTTTAAATAAAACAAATGGTTATTTTAATTTTAAACACTTAGGTGATTTAAGGGCGATTCGCTCAAATAAAATATGATTGATGCCAAAATAGCCCCGAAATATCAATTATCTGGTTTGCCTAGTAAAATTGATCATAACACCCACGATAATCAAAGCGACCCCGATTAATTGCAAATAGGCATTTTGGTTTTGTATTCCATTAACCGTATCTATCACTAAGCTTGATATCATTTGGCCACAAATAACGAATACAGACGTTAACATCACCCCTAACAATGGCAAAACATAGCTATTGATGACGACAAAAAATGCGCCAATTATTCCTCCAACAAAGGCAATTAACGGAATTTCAGTAAGGTTAAATTGATATTGGTTTAGGACTAATACAATGACAGTTAAGAATAAAAAACCAATTAAATGATTAATTAAGGCACTGTAAAATGCGTTGCGTTGCTGAGCGAGTTTTCCGTTGAGTGTTCGACTCATCACGATGCATACCCCATTGAATAATGCGATAAAAATATAGAGTGTCATTTTTATTATTTCCCGATAATTAACAAGCTACTGCCACTGATTAGTAAGATACACATCAGAATATCGTTATGGGTGATCCTGCGCTTTGTTACGCCAAACCAGCCAAAAGCATCGACTAACAAGCTGAATAATATTTGCCCAGTGATCATCAAGATAATACTGCCAGATAACGAAAGTGGGCTATTTACTGTGATTGCGGCGAGCAGTACCGTAAAACCCCCAGGGATCCCTCCGAGATACCAAAGTAATTTACCTCGAGTCGTGGAGGCTTTGTTTTTCTGTTTTTTTACGTAAAACAGATAAATAATCAATGAAAATATTGAGCCAATCGCATGGGTTAGCCAAGAAGCGGTTAGCGGTGTGGTAAAAAGCGATAAATAGCTGTTTGCCATAATCATTAATGATAATAAGACACCTGATGTCAGCGCCATTAATGATAAAATATACTTATTATTCATGATGATGAATCTTATAAAATCAATTTGTATTTCGAGGGTGATAAGGTATTCTGTTTTTAGTTTTGCATCAAGAAAACACACTGTTTGCTTTTGGTTGACAATAAGTGGATTGATCAATGGATAATATGAGCGCATTTCCTATTTTGATTGCGGTAGCGGATGCTTTAAGCCTGACAAAAGCAGCAAAGTCGTTGAATATGACCAAGTCAGGGATCAGCAAGGCTCTCAAAGAGGTTGAAGATACGTTAGGGGTTAAATTGTTTCATCGCACCACCCGAACCGTGAGTTTAACCGAGGCGGGGGAGGCTTATATAGGCTATATTCGCCAGTCATATCAGTTGGCAATGATGGCGAAAGATGTCGCATCCCAATTTAGTGACAAAATTGCAGGGACATTGCGAATTTCTGCACCGATGTCGTTTGGCACATTACACCTTGCTAAAATGCTTCCTGCCTTTATGCAGCTATACCCTGAACTTAATGTTGAATTGTTTTTTGATGACAAAGTGACGGATTTGATTACTGATGGGTACGATATCGCTGTACGTATCGGTGAACTCCCTGACTCCTCCCTTGTAGCGCGTAAATTATTCCCTTGCACCAGTGGCTTATATGCCTCAAAAGGTTATTTAGCTCGGTTTGGCACACCAACTAAAGTGGCGGATTTACGTGAACACAATTGCTTGTCATATTCGTTTTATCAAGCAGGGCAAGAGTGGGTTTTTTATCAAAAAGGGAAAAAATTTAGCCATGTACCGAAAGGTTCATTGCGGGTTAATAATAGCCAAGCCTTAATTCAAGCCGTTAAAGCCGATATCGGCATCGCGTTATTACCGCATTTTATTACAGTGATAGAGGGGGATGATACGTTAATTCCATTACTAACGAATTATCAATTGCCTGATCATAATATTTACGTAGTCTATCCAGAAAAAGAATATTTACCCCGTAAAATAAAAGTGTTTATTGATTTTTTATATACACAGTTTGCAGTGGGCAGTGAATACCCGCAACGAATCAAAAGTAAGGCTGATAAAAGGTGAGTATTCATTGATTGTCTGCTCATGTCTTGTTATTAATGAACAAATTAAAACTGATTTTATTCGCGACAGGTAACGTAAATGAAACTTGCACTCATTGGTTCAGGCAAAATAATTATGATGGCGCTCGATGCATTAAAAACAATGCAAGAGATTGAATTAGTTGCATTGTGTGTTAGGCCCGAAAGTGAAGAAAAAGGTAAAGTACTTTGTCAGCAATTTGGTATTGCGAAACTTTATACGGATTACCAAGTGTTATTGCAGGATGAGGACGTTGACACAGTATATATTGGGCTGCCGAATCATTTGCATTACCAGTATACTGAGCAAGCACTGATGGCCAATAAACACGTGATTTGCGAAAAACCGTTTACGCCGCACTGGGAACAGCTGCAAGAATTAATTTTATTATCCCAGAAACGAAATCTTTTCTTATTCGAAGCGATCACTTCAATTCATACACCAGAATTTGCAATTATCAAACAAAACATGGGTAAAATTGGTGAAATAAAAGCCATTCAAGGTAACTATTCGCAATATTCAAGCCGTTATAATGATTACCTGCAAGGGCATGTTCATGGGGCATTTGACCCAAAACAAGCGGGTGGGGCGTTATATGACATTAACCTCTATAACATTTATTTATTGGTTGCATTAATGGGTAAACCTGATAACAGCCGGTATATATGTAACAGAGGGTTTAATGGCATTGATACGTCAGGGATATTCACGGCGCAGTATGCGACTGCAACAGCGTCTTGCGTGGGGGCAAAAGACTCAGCCAGCCCTGGTTTTTTCATTATCCAAGGTACAAAAGGATACATCCAAGTGCAGGGCGCCCCAAGCCTTTGCCAAAAAGTAGAGGTGTGCATCGAGGGTGAAACCTCAACAGTGATCCGCGATGAGTCCATTAACCATATGATTTATGAATTTGCTTATTTTCGCGATCAGGTTGCGTCACAAAAACGCCAGCAAAGTGATGAATTACTGGCATTAGCATTAAGTGTGTCTAAAGTTCTCACCGAAGCACGGGAAAATGTGGGCTTGATATTTGAGTAATGGGCACAATAAATTGGCAGCTTGGTGATAAGAGAAACACGCTGCCAATTCCAGTATGTTTAAAATGAATATAATGAACTGACGGACTCACCCAATTTTCTCGCTAATTCAGAAGATGCATACCTGTCCATCACCACTTCAATATAAGCCGCATGATCAGAAGATTGTGCCATATTAATCGCAGCATCGAGCTCATGACAGCTGTTGACGCGTTGGCAATACCAATCTTCGCAACCTAATGCATGGGGCAACTGCGCATAATTCCATTGTGGCAAATCGTTGTAATAGGCCTCAGGATCTTTACAAAGTAACCTTTCGATTAAATAGCCATCATTATTAAGCACAAAAATTATCGGTTTTAAATTAAAGCGGGCAAATTGACTGATTTCTTGCGCGGTAAGCTGGTGTGATCCCTCACCAGTGACCAGAATGATACGGCGATTGGGCTCGGCTATCGCAGCACCAAAAGCGGCAGGTGTCGCCCAACCAATTGATCCCCATAAGGTTTGGTTATGGAACTGGGCATTTTTGGGTAGCAAAGCAAAGCCTAAGCCCATTGATGCAGTCCCTGTTTCGGCAATAATGATATCGTCTTCACGGAACAGGCTTTCGAGACGAGGATAAAGATATTCGGCTGTAATTTTATCTTGTTCATTTAGGAGGGGGGAACCTAACCCTTCGGCTTGGATTACTTTATGGTTTAACGTAGGCGCAAGCTTATTCAACTGGTCAAGCACATCATTCATATAGACTTGTGGATAAACAGCAGAGCCGACAATAACGTGGTCTGACAAAATATTAATACGGTTTTCACTGTTTATTTTTGCGGTAAAACTGCCTGAGTTAAAGTCAGTTAATACCGCGCCAATTCCGACTAAACAGTCACAGCTTTCGACAAAATCGGCAACTTTAGGGTTCATTAAGTGCCCATTATAGAGCCCAATATAAGTTGGGTTGGATTCGCTCAATACGCCCTTATCCATAAACATCGTGGTGTAAGGTAACCCTGTTTTATCAATCAGTGTTTGCACTTGCTGTGCAAGGCCTAAACGTGCGGTTAATATCCCTGGGACAAAACAGGCTTGAGTGGATGCGTTCAATTTCTCTAAGATAGCCGTTACTGCCGCAGACAGTGATCCACTATTCCTTTTAGGAATAGTGGGTTTGTCCACATTTTTATCTGCCATAACGGGCATAATGGCATAGTCAGAAGGGAAGCCTAAGTAGACAGGGCGGCGTTCTTGTAAAGCGGTTGTGATTAAACGTTCAGTTTCAGCGATGCAGTTTTCAGGCGTTAAAACGGCATGAGCGCAGCTTAAATGTTGGCTCATTTGGTAAAATACATTAAAGTCACCATTGCCCAATGTGTGGTGGACTAATCGATGATTTTTTTGTACACCACTGGCAGGCATGCCGACGAGGTGAAAAATAGGTAAGTGTTCAGCATAAGCGCCAGCAATGCCATTTAAAGCGCTTAACTCCCCAACTCCAAAGGTGGTGGAAAGTGCAGCGACACCCTTTATACGAGCGTACCCATCGGCTGCATATGAGGCATTGAGTTCGTTACAATTACCAATCCAGCGCATCGACTTATTTTCACACACGGCGTCTTCAATTGGGAAAGCGTAATCCCCTGCGACGCCAAAAATATCGTTGATACCGATTTCTTGTAGACGATTCAAAACATATTCAATGACGGTCAGGTTCATTATATTGACTCCTATTAATTACATTAGATTATAATGTTGCTTAATATTATTTTTAGACTATATTTTTCTGAATAGGAAATCACTTATAATCATTCTAACTATAACTAAAAATCATAGGAGAGATATGGATATTCGTTCGTTACGTTATTTTGTTGAGGTGGTGCAACTCAATGGGTTTAGCCGTGCTGCTGAACAACTGTTTGTGACGCAACCTGCCATTAGCCGCAGTATTAAAAAGCTAGAGGATGAGCTGGGTTATACCTTGTTAATCAGGGAGAACGAAGGGGTCAGGTTGACGGATGAAGGGACGATTCTGTTGGCTCACGCAAAGCAAATTTTGGCGCAATTTAAAAGTATGGAACAGGCATTAAAAGAAAAATCAGGGCCACTAACGGGGGTTTTACCTGTTGGGTTACCCCCAGTGATTGCCTCAACCTATTTTGCTGACATCATTATGGCGTTCAGCTTGCGTTATCCCCAAGTGGAGTTAAAAATCCTGGAATTAGGAACGCGGAAGATGCGTGATGCCATGTTAAATGGCGAGGTAGAAACCGCGGCTGTCATGCTCCCATTTGACGATGAGCGCTTTGATCTAGATATTTTTTCGACAGATAGATTAATGTTATTGGTTAATGAGAAGCACCCCTTGGCAATGCGAGATAGCGTCAAGTTTGTTGAATTAATTAATGAGCCATTTATTTTCTTTTCTGATGATTTCCGGATTAATGAGCTTGTTATCAGTGCCTGCGGAATTTATGGCCATAAGCCTGTGATTTCAGGGCGCAGTAGCCATCTTGATTTAGTCACCGCGATGGTGAGGGCTGGTGTCGGGATAACACTGCTTCCAGATAGTATGTGGCGCAAAACGAGTTCAGCGGGGTTATCGATTATCCCTGTGATTGAGCCAATACTTGCCTATGATTTAGCCTTAGCCACGCTGAAAAATAACCAGCAGAGCCGCCGAGCTCAAGCGTGGCACGACTTGGCTTTGAATATGTTAAGAATAAATAGGAGATAAAAAAGGGCTTACATTAACGGATTGATACTAGTTTGGTCTTTCCCAAGAAGCCCTTAACTTTAGCGATTAATCAGGGATAAAATAGAATAAGCCCGAATACAGCAAAGACTGTAAGGTGCATCCATCCTTGAATAGGCGATGTTCTCTGCCCATTAAATGAAAGCATAGTAAGCAACATGGTAATCGCGAATAACGCTGTTTCTGCATTAGAAATTCCCATGATGACTTGTTTACCGGTAATAATCCCTATAATTAATACGGCTGGCACAGTTAAGCCAACAGTTGAGACAAAAGCACCTTGGCAAAGGTTTATCGCGCGTTGCATCTCGTTATTCATTGCCGCTTTTACGGCGGTGATAGACTCAGGTGTAAACACGATAATAGCAATCAGGACACCACCTACAGCAGCAGGCGCACCTAAGGCACTAATACCGTAATCAGTCACGATAGCTAAATAATGTGCAAGTAACACAATAGGTAGGATCAACCCAATTAACACACAAGAACGGATAATAATCACTTTTTTATTTGCCCCTGATTGAGGCGAATTGTTTTCGGTAGTTTTGTCTGTTAAATCAAATTGTTCTGGAATATTCATAAACCCTTTAGGGGGTTGAATGAAAAACCGACGGTGACCACGCATCTGCATCCACAAAAATGCCCCATAGATTAGAAGAGTGAGACCCGAAATGCCTATTGCCTGCGTATGGGAATACTCCCCTTGGAAGGAGGTATAATTGGGTAATACTAGGGCTAAACTGGTCAGCAACACAATCATTGAAAGGTAACTGTTTGCCCCTTGAGTATTGTATTCTTGCTCGCCATTTTTAGCCGACCCCGCTAGCAGACATATGCCTAAAACGAGGTTCATGATGATCATCATCACGGCGAATATGGAATCACGCCCTATGGTCGGAAAATCACCGGGTCCTAGCAGGACAGAGGCGATAAGAATAACCTCAATTAACACGATAGATAAGGTGAGGATCAACGTTCCGTAGGGTTCACCGAGTTGTTCGGCTAAATGGTCGGCCTCTTTAACCACACCGAAGGATGCGGTGAGTATTGTTATAAACAGCAGCAAAAAAATCCAAATTGCACTCAATGCAGAGAGATTGTCATTGAGTAACGCATCGCCCCTTAACATGAAAAAAATGACAACTAACCAAGAGCCGGCTAATCGAACCCAAGTCGTTAAAGGGATGAGTGGACTATTGAAACAGAAGTGACCCATAGTATTTACCTAAAAAGAAAGGGCCGTCCCTGTTGATGATACGTGTTTGAGGTCGTCCTCAAACCGATAGAATATAAATTATTGCCTACTATAGCACTCATTTATGAGCTTGCAACTAAGCTTTGCTTTGGCTGATAACGCCAGTGGGCATAAAAAATGGTATTTCTCTATGACTAAATTGCGTGTCAAATAGTCATAGATATTCATTTATTAATGAGTTGCGAGTGTAATTCAATTGGTAAGTTAAATTGCAATTTTCCCTGAATAAACAAGGTATATTAAGAGTGTAAAATAGTTACACAGGAAATTGTTTTTGATTTAAATCACAAATGCAAAATATTGTTCATACATTAATAAATCAAAGGCGCTATTGTTAAATAAATGAAAATAAATTGTTTCTTTTATTTGATAAGGGTGAGAAATGAGCACAGAAAAGTATGACTATATTATTGTTGGGGCGGGCTCAGCAGGCTGTGTGCTCGCAGCTCGTTTAATTCAAGAAACACAAGCTCGCGTATTGCTTATCGAAGCCGGTGGCAGTGATAACCATCTATTTATTCGTATGCCTGCAGGTGTGGCGAAAATTATCGCCCAAAAAAGCTGGCCTTATGAAACTGAACCGGAACTTCATGCTAACAACCGCAAAATGCAAATTGCTCAAGGGAAAGTATTGGGAGGAAGCAGCTCGGTAAATGGTATGATTTATATCCGAGGCCAAAAACAAGATTATGATAATTGGGCGCTAAATTACGGCTGTGAAGGTTGGGGATATGAGGATGTATTGCCATGGTTCAAAAAAGCGGAACGTAATGAAAGCCTGACGGGGGAATATCATGGGACGCAAGGCCCACTCCCAGTGAGTGAAAACCGATATCGCCATCCATTATCAATGGCATTTATTCGTGCAGCACAAGAACATGGCTTGCCTTATGTCAATGACCTTAACGGAGAAAGCCAGCAAGGAACCAGCTTTTACCAGACAACAACGCATAATGGAGAAAGAGCCAGTACATCAAAAACCTATTTAAAATCAGTGGAAAAGAGTGATAAATTGACATTAAAGCTTGGCACCCAAGTGAACCGGGTTATCATTCGTGATGGGTGTGCTGTCGGTGTTGCCTATCAAGGGAAAAATGGCCATGAGATTGAGGCAATCGCCACTCATGAAGTGTTGGTCTGTTCTGGCGCGATGGGCTCAGCAAAATTATTAATGTTGTCAGGGATAGGGCCTGAAGAGCACCTGTCTTCCCTTGGTATTAATACCCTTGCTAACTTACCCGTTGGCAAAAATTTTCATGACCACCTACATATGTCAATTAACGTCACCACTAAGCAACCGATAAGCTTATTTGGCGCAGACCAAGGGTTAAATGCGATTAAACATGGTGTGGAGTGGATGGTATTTCGCAGTGGGTTACTTACCTCTAACGTTTTAGAAGGCGCTGCATTTAAAGACAGCTGCAACCAAGGTCGCCCTGATGTGCAAATTCACTTTTTACCGATTTTAGACAGTTGGGATGATGTTCCTGGTGAGCCTCTGCCAGCTGTCCACGGGTTCTCTTTAAAGGTCGGGTACCTACAGCCTAAGTCACGTGGTGAAGTTTTATTACGTAGCGCAGACCCACAAGCACCGCTAAAAATTCACGCTAATTATCTTGCATCACCTGAAGATATGGAAGGTTGCAAGCGTGCGGTTAAATTTGGGCTGGAAGTATTAGATTCCCCTTCATTACAAGCGCTAAGCAAAGAGGTTTTAATGCCTCCGAGCTCTGTACGCCATGATGAAGCCCAACTTGAAGAGTTTGTGCGGAATTTCTGTAAAACAGTTTACCATCCTGTAGGAACCTGTCGCATGGGAACGGACCCTACAACGTCAGTGACTGATCTACGGTTGCGGGTGCATGGTATTGATCATTTACGTGTTGTAGATTGCTCCGTAATGCCTGAAATTCCAAGCGGTAATACCAATGCACCGACTATTATGATTGCAGAACGTGCCGCAGCGATGATTATTGAAGATAGGAAATAACCACCGTTAGGTATAACAAAACGACTCTGGCAATTTAAGACGCTCTGAATATTGCGAATTGTTCAGAGTGCCATTCGATACCAATATAGATAACTGGCTATTTAATATATACGGCCCATTGGGCACAGTTTTTGGGTTTAGTTGGACATTGGCACCATTGCCAACTATTCCACTGCAAAAAGCACTTCCTGATATGGGGGAAGTGTATTACCACCACGGCAATACTGTCAGCTTCTTTGAAGCCAGACAAACCAGTGAAGATCCAAAACATCCCGTCGGGGATGGAGCTGGCACTGTTCGCACCCGTTGGCGTATGAATGGCAACTATAAATTTTACTTAGTTCCTGATATTGCCAATAAATTAAACGGTCAGTTAGAACAAGACCAAAAAAAGTAGTGTGTTTATTGATGGCAAACCTGCGGCTAGAACAGGTGATGCTGTCAGCTGCAGTGGGGTGTTAATTGGTAATTCATCGGTAAAAATCGGCTAAGATAAAAAATTATGAGGGATTTATTGTGTTTTAAAAAAAAACTAATGACAGGGCAGTACTCACTTGCTGTTACATTTTGGCTGGGATGGGTTGTACCAATAATCGTTGTTGCGTTCATGATATCGGAAGTTTTTGAACGAGGTTTTTTAAATGGATATTCTATTCTTAATCCGATGGTTGGTTTATTTATTATCAGAACAGCAATTACAGGGGGGATATTCTTTGCCCTTATTGCATTGTTGCGAAAGAAAGTCAGTTTTTGGCGAGTGATTGCTTTTTTAGTTGTATCTATTGAATTGATAATTAGCCTTCATTTCTTCGTCGTGGGTTTGAATGTTCTCTTATATCCAATCTGACTTTTAATAAAATGATCGTTTTGATGTGTTGAGTAGCGATCGTTTTTTCAAGGTTAATATAAGTTGTACTCAGTTGCATACTCATTTAACTATGAGCTTTTATGAAACTTAGTGAGATAAAAAACAGCATAAAACTAAGTTGATACCATGAGTTTTTATGCTGTTTTATTATGGTGTGATACTTTATAAAACAGTGTGAACTAGATTGTAGGGCTACACATTAAACAAGAAGTTTAATACATCGCCATCTTTAACGATGTAATCTTTCCCTTCAGCACGCATTTTACCTGCTTCTTTGGCACCTTGCTCACCACGGTATTGGATAAAATCATCAAATGCGATGGTTTGAGCACGAATAAAGCCTTTTTCAAAGTCAGTATGGATTTTGCCTGCCGCCTGTGGTGCAGTTGCGCCCACAGGGATTGTCCATGCACGAACTTCTTTAACACCTGCAGTGAAGTAGGTTTGCAGATTAAGTAATTCATAACCTGCACGAATAACACGGTTTAAGCCTGGCTCTTCGATGCCTAAATCTGCCATAAATTCGTCGCGTTCTTCGTCATCTAACTCAGCGATATCAGATTCGATAGCAGCGCACACAGGCACAACTACAGAGCCTTCGGCTTGAGCAATTTCATACACTTTGTCTAAGAACGGGTTATTTTCAAAACCATCTTCGTTGACGTTCGCGATATACATGGTTGGTTTTAACGTTAAAAAGCTTAAATAGCGGATTGCTGCTTTATCTTCTGTGGTTAAATCCAAGGTACGCAGCATGCCAGCTTGCTCTAAATGTGGCAGACATTTTTCTAATGCTTCCAATTCAGCTTTTGCGTCTTTATCGCCACCTTTAGCGCGTTTTTGTACGCGGTGGATAGCACGTTCGCAGGTATCAAGATCCGCCAAGGCTAATTCAGTATTGATAACATCAATATCTTCAGCTGGGTTAACTTGGCCAGCGACGTGGATGATATTGTCGTTTTCAAAACAACGCACTACGTGGCCGATAGCTTCGGTTTCACGGATGTTAGTTAAGAACTGGTTACCCAGACCTTCGCCTTTAGATGCGCCTTTTACCAAACCTGCGATGTCTACGAATTCCATGGTGGTTGGTAAAATTCGCTGTGGCTTCACAATTTCAGCTAATTGATCAAGACGTGGGTCTGGCATTGGCACAACACCCGTGTTTGGTTCAATTGTACAGAAAGGGAAGTTGGCTGCTTCGATGCCGGCTTTGGTCAATGCATTAAATAATGTGGATTTACCCACGTTTGGCAGACCAACGATACCGCATTTAAAACCCATATGTTTCTCACCTTAAATAGCGAGGGGCAGGCGAGTGCTGCACCCAATGTTTAGAAATTGGCGCTGATTATACACAAAAAGTCGATTTTGATGAAATGAACTCTTATGCAGACGCTTTAAAGCTATGTAAACGGTTTATCGCTTTGTCCATTCCATCCGATAATAGAATGTCAGTACACCTTACTGCTTCGTCAATGGCATCATCAATCAGTTTTTGCTCAGACAGCGGTGGCTTACCTAAAACGAAACCAACAACCTTGTTTTTATCGCCTGGATGGCCAATACCGATGCGTAAGCGGTAAAAGTTTGGGTTATTGGCGAATTTGCTTTGAATGTCTTTCAACCCGTTATGGCCCCCATTGCTACCACCAAGCTTCATTTTTGCTACACCAGGTGGAATATCAAGCTCATCGTGGGCAACTAAAATTTCATCAAGGTTAATACGATAAAAGTTCGCCATTGCCGCGACGGCTTTTCCACTGAGGTTCATAAAGGTGGTTGGCACCAATAAGCGGATATCATTACCGCTAAGATTAATGCGTGCGGTATAGCCGAAAAATTTCGGTTCTTCTTTTAGGGGTTGATTGTGGCGCTGTGCCAGTAAATCAACATACCATGCCCCTGCGTTGTGGCGGGTTTGTGCGTATTCAGCCCCCGGATTTGCAAGGCCAACAATTAATTTAATTTTGCTCACGGCGACTATTTCACTGTCAGTTTATGGAATTAATCACCTAGTTTACCTTGTGAAGGGGAGGATGTACAAAAATCAGATAAAAAACATCACGATGATTATAGTTGCCATATGAACTATTCGTTTTTTATGTTTTTTTGATAAAAAGCACTTTATGTTTAGATATTATTGTTAACTTCGTACCTTGTGATGCCTATCGCAAAAAATTTTACTTAATGCACTATAATTCTTACATAAATATAAAGAACCACCGAATTTATTTACAGTTGCTTGCTTATCAGTTCACTGATACTGGAGGTAGATATGAAACGGAAAAGTGCTCATATAATTGGTAATGTTCTCATGGGGTTAGGAATGGTCATGATGATTGGAAGCATTGGTGTTAACCTATTTGCCCATGTCATCAACTTTGGTCTATCAGAGCTTGTCACTAACGGCTCACTCTTCGGAATTTTCGTGGGTGCAATGGTATGGTTAGTGGGAGCGAGAGTCGGTGGACGTGAAAAAGTGGCTGACCGCTATTGGGTCTTAAAACATTACTCACGTAAAGATAATCACCGTTATCCATAATTATTCTTCTTATTAATTAAGTTAGTAATAATTATAGATGATAGATGGCTGGGTGATAGTCAGTGCTTTTAATAGCGAAGTCGCCTAGCTACATAGGTTTTGTTTGTTTTTTCAAAGAAGTTGGTTATTTTTATGGCGTATAGGTTGTGTGAGTAGGAAATAGCCATAGAAATAGGTATCTGTCGTTATAACCCTCTAAAATCATAAAGCCCCTACAGATAACTGCAGGGGCTTAATTTTTAGTTGTGATATTCTATCACCGTTGAAACATTAATTACTCAAAAGGGGCATTAATGCTCGAACATTGCTGAGATAGACTCTTCGTTGCTAATGCGACGAATAGCTTCAGCCAGCATACCTGACAAGGTCAAAGTGCGAACGTTGCTCAGCGCTTTGATTTCAGGAGATAGTGGAATAGTGTCACAAACAATGACTTCATCAATGACTGAATTTTTGATGTTGTCTACAGCATTGCCTGAGAAAATCGGGTGAGTTGCGTATGCGAACACACGTTTAGCACCGCGTTCTTTCAGCGCTTCAGCCGCTTTACACAGCGTACCACCGGTATCAATCATATCGTCAACTAAGATGCAATCACGACCTGAAACATCACCAATAATGTGCATAACTTGAGAAACGTTTGCACGAGGGCGACGTTTATCAATGATTGCCATGTCAGTGTCATTCAGGAGTTTTGCGATAGCTCTAGCACGTACCACGCCGCCGATGTCTGGAGATACAACGATTGGGTTTTCCAAGTTTTTCTGAAGCATATCTTCCAGAAGAATTGGGCTACCGAATACATTATCAACAGGCACATCAAAGAAGCCCTGGATCTGCTCTGCGTGAAGGTCAACCGTGAGAACACGGTCAACACCAACACTGGACAGAAAATCGGCAACAACTTTAGCGGTGATTGGTACACGGGCAGAACGTACGCGACGATCCTGTCTTGCATAACCGAAGTAAGGGATAACAGCGGTAATACGACCAGCAGATGCACGGCGCAGGGCATCGACCATAACAACCAGTTCCATTAAGTTGTCATTAGTTGGTGCACAAGTTGACTGGATGATAAAAATATCACCACCGCGAACATTTTCATTAATTTGAACACTGACTTCGCCGTCGCTAAAACGACCAACAGCCGCGTCTCCAAGATTAGTGTAAAGGCGGTTAGCAACACGTTGTGCTAGTTCCGGTGTAGCGTTACCAGCAAAAAGCTTCATATCGGGCACGAGAAAAACCTCAGGCTTGCGTCCAGAGAGATATTGTTGACCAAGAGCAATGAGCGTTGTTTCATTACTTATTGGTGCAATACACGGGTTATCCCAGCGCGGAAATTGTGCAGTGGGGATACGTTAACGCCTCGAGCGACGAACCCTTGCACCCACGATGGGGCTTTATTTAACACCTTAAGGGCATCCGCTTGTGTTTCAAATTCAGAAAAAACACATGCGCCTGTTCCTGTTAGGCGAGACGGAGCATATTCTAACAGCCAAGAAACAAGCTGTTCAACCTCACGAAAACGTTTTCTTGCGATTGGTTCGCAGTCATTTGCGTACGGAGCCAGTAATAATGCGGCTAGGGAGCGTTTTGGAGAATTTCGATTTAATTTTGGATCTGTGAAGATCATCGGGGTTGATATTTCAATTCCGGGATGAGCAACCAGATACCATTTCTCTTGAGGGGAAGCTTTGGTTAATATTTCACCGATTCCTTCAGCGAACGCTGCATGGCCTCGAACAAAGACAGGCACATCCGCGCCGAGAGTTTTGCCTAGTTCAGCAAGAACCTCATCGGAGACTTGTGTTTTCCAGTGCTCATTAAGCGCAATTAATGTGGTTGCAGCATTGGATGAACCGCCACCAATTCCTCCTCCCATAGGCAGAATTTTATCGATAGCGATATCAGCACCAAGGGGCTTGGTGCAGTTGAGCGTTTCACGGCAATAGCGTTGTAATAATGTTGCAGCCCGCAAAATCAAGTTTTTTTCAGGGGGAACGCCCGCCATTTGCGTGAGCAAATTCAATTGGTCATCATGGCGTGTTGTTATTGTGATTTCGTCGCCATACTCCAAAAATTGAAACAGTGTTTGTAATTCATGATAACCATCGGGGCGCTGGCCAGTAATATACAAAAATAAATTTAATTTAGCGGGGGAAGGCCAGGTTAATGTCATTTTTTCAGTGTCCAGCTGTCCATTTTCAGTTTAATTAATCGTCCACCTTGGCGTAGTTCAAGGTAATTTGGCAGCATAGGTGAGGTTTTAGTATCATAAGAAATATAATCTAACACCCATTTTTCCCCATTTTGTTCAAACGTCACATTTTTCAATAAGTGATTTTCATCTAAGGTGAAATTCGTTGCCCGTCCTGGCGAGCCGACTAACCAAGCCGTTAAGTCATCTAGAGGGATTTCCATTCCAGTCAGTTGATAAATTAGCTCGCTAGGTACATCACTCATGTGAGTTTGCCCATCCTTGGTGGTTAAACGTGCCAAATCGGGCTCAACGGTGAGCTCTAATTCACGGCTGCCAAGTGGGTTAGTCAACAATAAACGGTATTTTTCTGGTGTATATTGTTGCCAGAAAAATTTTGCATACGTTTTAGTTTCGCCGCCATTATACGCAAACGAGCCGCGTGTTTGGTAATCACGTAGTTGGTTCAATGCTTGCTGGTGGGCTTTCCATTGTGCATCAGACGCTGAACCTGTGCCTTTCGTGGTATTTTGTGACGTAGTGACACAAGCGGTTAATAGAAGGCAAGAGAGTGGCAAGAGGCGTATAAAGCCCTTAACAGGTAAAGCGAACGACAAAACTTGGGTTAATTGCATAATCAATCTCAATGTTTTAGGGCACAGATAACATCATGAATTAGAGCGAATTGCGCTAGGTTGTAAATAAGATAACGTATTGATGAGCAAAATTGTGCGCTAATCTGGTGATTGGATCAATCAGAATAGGGTTATTTGCCTAAAGTTGGCCTAAAGTTGATTAAAGTGATTGGGGATAGCCATTTGCTTTCTGTGCGAAATAATTGCATTCTTTATGCATGTTATTGTAGTCGTTAGCATTGTGATTAATAATTTGCTAACAATAAAAATCAGAGAGGTTAGTGATTGCTTTCATCAGGAAAAATAATCGTTAAAACTATTTTTTTCATTTATTTTTTGGGATGGGTCATCTTTCTGAATGATAGAACCTTGTGAGGCATAGAAAGCGTCGCGAGGATCATCTACAATAGGCAAATATAAATAGCAGTAATGCACTATTCATTAATGAGTATAGCGTTACTGAAAGAATAATTAGCAATGTGAGCAAGTCGTAAAGCGCAATGACCTTATTAGCCTTAGGCATCAATCATAAAACAGCACCAGTAGCCCTGCGTGAGCGGGTGACATTTGGTCCTGAAAAAATCGACCATGCACTTGAGGATCTTCTTAAACAACCTCAAGTGAATGGCGGCGTTGTGCTGTCTACGTGTAATAGAACTGAGCTGTATTTGAGCCTTGAGTCACAAGACAAAGCGCAAGAACAGCTTATTAAGTGGTTGTGTGATTTTCACGAAATTACTGCCAAAGATTTACAACCTAGCCTGTATTGGCACCAAGACTCCCAGGCAGTGAGCCACTTAATGAGAGTCGCAAGTGGCCTCGATTCTTTGGTTTTAGGCGAACCGCAAATTCTCGGACAGGTGAAAAAGGCGTTTGCACTTTCACAAGATAGCCATTCGTTATCCCGTGAATTAGAGCGCCTATTCCAAAAATCGTTCTCTGTCGCAAAACGTGTGCGGACAGAAACGGATATTGGCGCTAATGCAGTTTCTGTTGCTTTTGCTGCGTGTACATTGGCGCGTCAAATCTTTGAGTCACTCAAACATTTGAATATTTTGTTAGTTGGTGCAGGGGAAACTATTGAGTTAGTCGCTCGCCATTTGCGTGAGCACGGCGTGCAAAAAATGATGATAGCCAACCGAACCCGTGAACGTGCAGAGTTGTTAGCTAATGAAGTTAATGCACAAGTGATTTCATTAGCGGATATTGATAACCGTTTAGCTGAAGCTGATATAGTGATTAGTTCGACAGCGAGCCCGCTGCCTATCATTGGTAAAGGTATGGTAGAGCGGGCAATGAAAGTTCGCCGCAGTAAGCCAATGTTGTTAATCGATATTGCCGTCCCTCGGGATATTGAACAAGATGTTGAAAAACTTCGTGACGTGTATTTGTATACCGTTGATGACCTTGAGTCCATTATTGCGCAAAATTTAGCGCAGCGTAAAGCAGCAGCGGTCGAAGCGGAGTTTATTGTTGAACAAGAAAGCAGCCATTTTATGGATTGGTTGCGTTCACAAGCCGCAGTGTCTACAATTCGCGATTACCGAGAGCAAGCTGAAGCAATTCGAGCGAATATGGCCGAAAAAGCTTTAGCGGCTGTTCGACAAGGCGCTGACCCTGAGCAAGTGATTATGCAGTTATCGCAACAACTTACCAACCGCCTTATTCACGCTCCGACCAAATCGCTGCAACAAGCAGCGGGAAATGGTGATGTTGAGCGTCTAAATCTACTTAGGGACAGCTTAGGGCTGGACCATCAATAACCACTTTTTAATCATAGGTCTTATATAACGAATGAAGCCTTCTATTGTCGCAAAACTAGAAGCATTACAAGAACGCTACGAAGAAATCGAAGCGCACCTTGCAGATGCAGGTGTGATTGCCGATCAAGACCGTTTTCGTGCTTTATCAAAAGAATATGCTCAATTATCTGATGTGGCAAAATGCTTTAACGCATGGCGCACAGTACAGGACGATATTGAAACCGCGCAAATGCTGTTAGACGATCCTGAAATGAAAGAAATGGCTCAAGAAGAGCTAAAAGAAGCAAAAACGCGCAATGAAGAGCTCGAACAACAACTGCAATTGTTGTTACTTCCAAAAGATCCTGATGACGAATATAACTGTTTCGTGGAAATCCGTGCGGGTGCAGGTGGCGATGAAGCCGCGATTTTTGCTGGCGATTTATTCCGCATGTACAGTCGGTATGCAGAAAATAACCGCTGGCGCGTTGAATTAATGAGCACCAGTGATGGTGAACATGGCGGCTATAAAGAAGTTATCGCTAAAATTTCGGGCGATAGTGTATACGGACGTTTAAAATTTGAATCTGGCGGGCACCGTGTTCAGCGCGTCCCTGAAACCGAATCACAAGGGCGTATTCACACATCTGCGTGTACTATTGCCATTTTACCTGAATTGCCTGAAGCGGAGTTACCTGACATCAGCCCTGCGGATTTACGTATTGATACTTTCCGTTCATCAGGAGCGGGTGGGCAGCACGTTAATACCACCGACTCGGCAATTCGTATTACTCACCTTCCAACAGGGATTGTGGTGGAGTGCCAAGACGAACGTTCACAACATAAAAACAAAGCGAAAGCGATGTCAGTGTTAGGTGCGCGTATTCGCCAAGCCGAAATGGATAAACGTCACGCAGCGGAAGCCTCTGAGCGCCGTAACTTGCTAGGCTCGGGGGATCGTTCAGATCGTATCCGTACCTATAACTTCCCGCAAGGGCGTGTTACGGATCACCGCATTAACTTGACGTTATACCGTTTGGATGAAGTGATGGAAGGGAAATTAGATGCCTTAATACAACCTATCATCAACGAATACCAAGCAGACCAACTTTCTGCACTATCCGAGCAGGAATAATGCAGTATAGCGAATGGCTAAAGCAGGCAGTCAGCCGACTGTCTGCAAGCGATAGCGCAAAGCGGGATGCTGAAATTCTGCTTGAACATGTGACGGGGCGCAGCCGTACCTACCTTTTTGCTTTTAGTGAAACACCGCTGACCGCATTGGAACAGCAACAGGCTGAGCATCTATTGCAGCGCCGTGAAAAAGGTGAACCAATAGCCTATATTATTGGCGAGCGCGAGTTTTGGTCGCTACCACTTTATGTTTCACCTGCCACATTAATTCCAAGACCAGACACCGAATGTTTGGTTGAACAAGCCTTAAAACGTCTAACAAATCAACCTTGTCATTTATTGGATTTAGGCACAGGAACAGGGGCAATTGCATTAGCGCTAGCCTCTGAGCTGCCAAGTAGCCAAGTTATTGGCATTGACTTTAATCCAGAAGCTGTATTATTAGCTCAACGAAATCAACAACGTTTGAATATTGCTAACGTCCAATTTATGCAAAGTGATTGGTTTGCTTCCTTATCATTTCAACAATTTGATATGATTATGAGTAACCCACCTTATATTGACGAAAATGATAAGCATCTCAGTGAAGGTGATGTGCGATTTGAACCAGCAACGGCATTAATTGCAAAAAATGAAGGATTGGCTGATTTAGCACATATTATTGATAAATCTAAAAACTACCTTAAACATCAAGGTTGGTTACTTCTCGAGCATGGCTGGACACAAGGTTCGGCTGTGCGTGATTTATTTGCAATACATGGGTACACCCAAATTGAGACGTGTCTCGATTACGGTGGGCAAGAAAGAATTTCACTCGGTCAATGGAATGGTTAAGTGGGCACAGTAGTAGGAATGTAATGAAGACCATAGCGAATATTGAATTTAATCAGCTCCCCTTAAGCGAAGGGATTATGACCGTTTCTCAATGTATCCGTCATGATTTTCCGCTGATGAAAGTCCAAGCTCAATTAGATAGCCTTGTTGTATCTGCAAAATCGGCCATTGATTTACATGCGGATAATGAAACTAAAGTAGCGCAATTGATTTCATTGTTTTATCAACAATGGTCATTCGGCCCTGCACAGGGTATATATGCATTATCAGACATGCTTTGGCTTGATAAAGTCTTAATTTCCAAACAAGGTACACCTGTCACTCTCGGCGCCATTTTATTGTATATCGCTCAGCACCTAGATATTGATATTCGGCCTGCCATTTTCCCTACTCAGCTATTAATTATTACTGAAAAACGTGATGGTGAACCATGGTTTATTAACCCAGCTAATGGTGAGTCATTGTCATTTCATACGCTGAATATGTGGCTAAAAGGAACAGTCGACCCATTCTCTGAATTTTTCCAAGACCAACTTGATGTTGCGGAAAATAGCATCGTTATTCGTAAAATCTTTGATACGTTAAAAGCCGCTCTAATGGAAGAGAAAAAAATGGAGCTAGCGTTAAAAGTTTGCGAAACGTTGCTTACGCTAGACCCTGAAGATCCCTATGAAATCCGTGACCGTGGGCTGATACTGGCGCATTTAGATTGTAATCATGTGGCATTAAGTGACCTCAACTATTTTATTGAGCACTGCCCAGAAGACCCAGTATCTGAAATGATCAAAATTCAAATTTATTCATTGGATAACCATCCAATCGTATTACATTAATTAGCATACAAGCTTCTTGGCTATTCATAAACATGATTGAGTGTCATATTTATCAGTAGCTTGGGCTTGTAGCTAAAATATCATCCTATTGTGAGCAACTTTTTATTGATGATGCTAATGATAATTGTTATCGTTAGTATTATTTAATAGAGATTGCAACATGAAAAAAAAATATCACCTGCTAGCAATATCCTTTTCTGCATTACTTCCTTTTGCAACATCAGCAACAACATACCCAATAACGGTTACAGATACCGATGGCCAAAAAATAACGTTGAAACAAGAACCGAAGCGAGTTGTATTGCAAGATGGGCGCGATATTTTAACGTTAGCTTTACTTGATAGAAGTAACCCGTTTGAAAGAGTCGTCGCTTGGAACAACAACCTAAAAAAATCAGACCCACAAACAGTTGCTTTACTTGAACAAAAGTGGAAATCAAATATAAATGCGATCCCTGACATGGGCTTCAATGATAAAGGTGAAGTTAATACTGAACAAGTGATTGCACAGAAACCCGATGTTTTGATTGCTCAGTTAAGAGCAAAACCTGCTTTAGAAGGTTCTGGAGTAGTTAGTCGATTAAAAGATGCCAACATACCAATTATTTATATTGATACTTTCTTAGAGCCTGTCAAGAATACGAAAGAAAGTGTTGATCTCCTTGGTGTTATTTTAAACAAAGAAAATGAAGCGAAGGAATACACTGATTTTTATCAACAGCACCTAAACAGCATTCAAAGTAAAACACAGTCAATTAAGCATAAGCCACGTGTGTTTGTAGAAGCAAAGGCTGGAGCTAATGGAGATAGCTGTTGTTTTACACATAACAATGCAGGTTGGGGGGGAATGGTACAGGCTGTTGGTGGCGATAATATTGGTAGCCGCTTCCTACCGGGGGCTTCAGGTGTTGTCTCATTAGAGCAAGTCATTAGTACCAGCCCTGATGTTTATATTGTGACGGGTTCTCATTCGGTTAATAAAAATAGCATCGCGGCACCGTTTGGTTATGGGGTATCTGACAAAGCAGTGCAAGAAGGATTTAATCGCCTGAAGAACCGTATCGGTTTTAACCAAATTAGTGCGGTCGAAAACAACCGATTGTATGGCGTATATCATAACTTCTATAACCATCCATATAACATCGTTGGTTTAGAGTATTTAGCGACGTTTATCTACCCAGAGCAATTCTCTGAATTGAAACCAGGTGATACATACAAAGAGATAATACAAAAATATACGACACTTCCAAGTTCAGAAGCTATTTGGGGTGCGAAAGCAATCAAATAACATCGATTGAGTCTTAAGCCCTTAATATTTTAAGGGCTTTTATTCGTTGTATCAATATATTCGCAGCCTCAATAATCGGCTATAAACGATTTTTTATTGGGTTTGGTGGGCTACTTTAAACAACATTTACTATTCGGGATAAACCTCTCAATGCAACAGTGTGAATGATGGGGGAAACGCTTGTACAACAGTCGCTTAATAAGGTTAACTTATATTTTTTTGCTTGCTCAGAAATTGCTGTAAATAGTACACAGTTTTGAGTCATCATCCCACATAGTTCAATGTCGTTAATATTATGAGCTATCAGTAAATCATCAAGTTGAGTTTCATCAAATGAGTTACCATGATGTTTAGTCACAATAAAATGTTTTGTAGATAGCTTGGTTAAACTTGATATCAGTTCACAACCTTGTGTTGTTTCATCAAAAAAAGCAGCGCCTTGCGGTGATAAGTGCTGAATAAAGATAACGATATAACCATTTTCTTCATATTGTGAAGTCTTATCTGATATATGTTTCAATGTTTCATCAATATTCCATAGTGGAAATCTGCCATCAGAAAGATAGTCATTTTGTGCATCTATAATGATTAGAGCCTTATTCATAATTCCTCATTTATTTAGCTTAAGTTGAGTTTAACTATGAAATAACACAGCTGTAATGACAACTGTTTTAATAAATATCAGTTATGAGTGAGGTAATCCCCCCTTCAGTATGATGCATAGAACGATTCATTAAGATGCGACTAGCGATGAGAAAAGGGAATTTACGTAAAGGGGTATTGGCTATGATGTTTTATTATATGCAACGATAATCTATAATGTCCTGAATATAGCAATGTACTAACTTGGTATGCACGGCTTAGAATAGAAAAATACATTTTTACGGTTTCGTTTTTCATGCGCTACATTGAAGATATCTCTATACAGTTCATGAAAAACAATCATTTAAGATATAATTATATTTAAGGTAAGAGTATGCAACAGAAAGTAGTCAATATTGGTGATATCAATGTCGCGAACAACTTGCCGTTTGTGCTGTTTGGTGGAATGAACGTTCTTGAATCTCGTGATATGGCAATGAAAGTGTGTGAGCACTATGTCTCTGTGACGCAAAAATTGGGCATTCCTTATGTTTTTAAAGCATCATTTGATAAAGCAAACCGCTCATCAATCCACTCTTACCGTGGCCCTGGTCTTGAAGAAGGGATGAAAATCTTCCAAGAACTTAAACAAACTTTTGGCGTAAAAATTATTACGGATGTCCATGAACCAGCACAAGCGGCACCCGTTGCTGAAGTGGTTGATGTCATTCAATTACCTGCATTTTTAGCTCGCCAAACAGATTTAGTTGCTGCGATGGCAAAAACAGACGCTGTCATTAATATCAAAAAGCCACAGTTCATCAGCCCAGGCCAAATGGGGAATATTGTTGAGAAGTTTATCGAAGGTGGTAATGACAAAATTATTCTGTGTGACCGCGGTGCAAACTTTGGTTATGACAATTTAGTTGTTGATATGCTTGGGTTTAATGTAATGGTTCAGTCATCTAAAGGCTGTCCTGTGATTTTTGACGTGACCCACGCACTGCAATGCCGTGACCCATTCGGTGCTGCATCAGGTGGTCGCCGCGCTCAAGTTGCTGAATTGGCGAGAGCAGGTATGGCTGTGGGTATCGCGGGGTTATTCCTTGAAGCGCATCCAGACCCAGATAACGCACGTTGTGATGGCCCATCAGCACTACCTTTAGATAAACTGGAACCATTCCTCAAGCAAATGAAAGCTATTGATGATGTGGTGAAAGGGTTCCCTGAATTAGACACTAGCCGTTAAGTTTGGTGTAAATGCAACTCACTGAAGTTGTTTCCATGTTCGGCGCTGATCTCCAGCGCCGATACGGTGAAAAAATTTATAAAATTACATTACACGGGGGTTTTAGTTGCCCAAATCGTGACGGTACCCTTGGGCGAGGGGGCTGTACCTTCTGTAATGTGGCTTCTTTTTCCGATGAGAGCCAATCTAGTCAATCCATTAGTGAACAAATATCTGATCAAGTCACGCGAATTTCCCGAGCTAAACGCTATCTTGCTTATTTTCAAGCCTATACCAGTACCTATGCAGAAGTAAATTTACTTAAACAATTGTATGAAGAAGCATTACAACAAGCCGATATTATTGGCTTGTGTGTGGGGACGCGTCCTGACTGTGTGCCCGAGTCTGTTTTATCGTTGCTTAGTGAATACAAACAGCAAGGTTATGAGATTTGGTTAGAGCTTGGGCTACAAAGCGCTCATGACAAAACATTGCATCGGATTAACCGTGGACATGGATTTGACGCTTATCAGCAGACAACACAAAAGGCGCGGCAAGTCGGTTTAAAGGTGTGTACCCATTTAATCTGTGGCTTACCTGGTGAGGATGCCCTGATGAATATGCAAACCTTAGAAAAGGTACTTGAATGTGGTACTGATGGTATCAAGCTACATCCTTTGCATATTGTTGAAGGTAGTGTGATGGCCAAAAGTTGGCGAGCAGGGCGTTTACCCACATTATCTTTAGATGAATATACCGCTATAGCTGGCGAAATAGTACGTCACACACCGAAAGACATTGTTTACCACCGCATTAGTGCCAGTGCAAGAAAACCCACTTTACTCGCGCCACAGTGGTGTGAAAACCACTGGATTGGCATGAATAACTTATATCAATACTTCTTACGAAAAGGCGGGCAAGGTTCCGCACTGTAGTCGCTTAATTGAGAGCATCTATGAAATTAATCCTCAAAAAAACAATTATTACTCTTTCCTTATTTATTCTTCCTTTTCAAATTGTTGCACAGCCAGAATTGACCGCTGAAGATAAACTTCTTTTTTCTGAAGTGAAACAAAAAGCTGTTAATAATGATGCCTCAGCGCAATATCAGTTAGCACAAATGTATTACTCAGGTTTGGGCGTAATACAAAATTTAAATAGTGCACGTTTGTGGGCGAATGCGGCGGCAAAAAATGGTAATCCAGAAGGATATACCTTGTTAGCGGATATTAGCTTGCTAAGCGATAGTTATTTTACGCAAGAATTTGTCGCTGCAAGGCAATTTGCAACAAAAGCTGTTGAACAAGGCAGTGTACGAGGAAAGATTAGCTTAGCAGAATCATTAATTAATCCGATAGCAGGAAGTACGGATTACCCACAATCAATTCAATTGTTGGAAGAGGTGGTGGAGCTTAATAATCCAGATTATTTTAGCGCCCCATTGATGTTAGGGATCATTTATTTAGATGGGAAAGGTGTACCGATGGACGAGCAAAAATCACAGGAATGGTTTGATAAAGCCGATGCGATGACATATGCAGGTTATGCAGAGTGGATGGCTGCCTTTCGATTTGCAGAAGATAACACAGGAACCGTGACCCTTGATCAACAAAAAGCAAAGAAATTAAGGGGTTTGGCCTGTGAAAAAGGCAGAAAAGCAGGCAATGAAATGTTTTGCTTAGGTGAACAATAAACAATAATAGGTCACCCGCCACCACATTGCTGTGTGGTGGCGGGTTGAACAGTACAATTATACTGCTTCAGTATTAGTGGGAGTGTTTAATTGCTTAGCTTGTTCAATGGATTTAACCGCTTCTAATGCGTTATCCATGGAATTATGGAAGCTTAATACCCCAGCAATTGGCGTAACTTTAGCGCGAGCCAAGGTTTTTAGCGGTTGGAATGGAATATCACAAACCATCACATGGGTGTCTTTACGCACGGCATCAATGAATTTTTCAAAGGCTTCTAATCCCCCTGCATCCAAGACGGGTACTGCATCCCATTGCATGATGATAGTTTCATACCCTGCACTTTTTACGCGCAACTCATCGAAAATACGTTCTGCGGCGGCGAAAAATAGTGGGCCATTAATACGCACGACTAATCGGCTATTTTCTTCATCCGTTTCAGCAAGTTGTGTTGAGCGAGTCATATTAGCGATACGGCGCATAAATAACAGAGATGCCAATACGATCCCCACCGTAATGGCAATGACCATATCGAATAAAACGGTTAAAGACATACATAGAACAAGCACAATGATGTCATCTTTAGGGGCGCGTTTAATTAAATACACCACTTTACCTGCTGCACTCATATTCCATGCCACAATTAACAGTAATGCGGACATTGCAGCGAGTGGTAAATAAGAAAGCATCGGTGCTAACACCAGTAAGGTGAGTAACACTAAGATTGAATGAATCACCGCAGAAATCGGTGATGTAGCTCCCGCGCGGACGTTTGCAGCAGAACGGGCAATCGCAGCTGTCGCCGTGATCCCACCAAAAAAGGGTGCCGCAATATTACCGACTCCCTGGCCAATCAGTTCACTATTGGAATGGTGCTTTTTACCCGTCATGTTATCAAGCACAACAGCACAAAGCAGTGATTCAATCGCACCAAGAACCGCCATCGAAAATGCTGCAGGCATAAGTGCGGTGATCATTGCCCAACTAATTGGCGCACTACCAGGAAGTTCCCAAGGTAAAATAAACTGAGGCAGAATAGGCGGAATACCACTCCCTTCAGTTCCATCAGGTAGAAAATAACTAAATTCAGAGCCGATGGTTGCCACTTCTTGCCCAAATAATGAAAGTACCCACATGACCAATGTGCCCACGACGAGAGCAGGTAAGTGCCCAGGGAATTTTAGCTTTAACTTAGGCCAAAAAATTAAGACAAGCAGTGTGGATAAACCAATTAGTGTGTCACTGAATTGAAACGTGGGGAATGTATTGCCGATGGCAATCAATTTATCAACATAGTTCTCAGGAACATGTTCCATCTGCAAGCCAAAGAAATCTTTGATTTGCATGGTGGCAATGGTGATGGCAATACCTGAAGTAAAGCCCAAAGTTACTGATACTGGGATATATTCAATAAACTTACCAAAGCGGGCAAAACCCATCGCCAGTAAAATGACACCTGACATAAGTGTGGCAACTAATAGGCCACTAAGACCAAACTGTTGTGATACGGGATATAAGATGACGACGAATGCTGCTGTAGGCCCCGAAACGCTATAACGAGACCCTCCCGTAATGGCAATAATTATTCCCGCAATTGCTGCGGTATAAAGGCCATATTGGGGGGGAACGCCACTGGCGATCGCTAAGGCCATGGCTAATGGTATAGCAATAATCCCAACGGTAATACCTGCAATTAAGTCCTTCACAAAACGTGCAGCAGTGTATTTTTCTTTCCAACACGAATCTATTAGTGCGCTAAAAGGGCGCAGCCTATTAATATTTTTTGTACTCATTATACCCTACCAAATAACAGGGTGAAAAATAAACGAAAATGTACCTATAAGGATACGCTTAGCTAAGCTCAAAAAATCTGTTATGCATCAATGAAACAGTAATTATCATAACGTTTTCAGTAACAAAAGTAAAAACCACCTAATTTACCAGGTAAATAAAGCTAATGGTGTTTTTACTTGAATTTAAAATAATAAGCAGAAATTTTTCATGACAAATAAATAAAAATTAACCTAACTCATTATAATGTTATTACCGTAACTAATAGCCATATCCAAAGGATAACAACAGATAAGACAGCATGTTTAAATAAGTTCTTTGTGCCTTGCCAACGCTGTTCCATCGTTCGGTTAGTTGGCTTTTTATGCATAAAGAAACTGAGTGCATAATCAAAGGGCTCAGTTGTTCCTTGTTGATAAATCATCTTAAAAAAATGATTATCAAGCCACAAACGATAAATATAGTAATGACTAATAATAAATAAAATAATGCCAACAAATAAATAGTACTTTCCGTTATTTATACCTAAAAAAAGATTAAGCTGGCAAATTAAACCTAATACAGAACTTATAGCCAAATAGAGCCAACTTCGCGTCAGTATCTGAATGACTTCTCCGCAGTTTTTATCTGTAAGCTGGTTCATTTATGTTTCCTATTTAAATAATAGTGCGTAAACCAATTATTTAATTGTTCTTTAGTTGCTAAGTTTAAAATAACTTGTGGCCTAGCAAGTTCAACCATTTCGACTGCTTTATCTATCGTTTGAGCATCACCATGGTGAACTAGCCATGCAACAGCAACGGTGGCACTGCGTGAATAACCCAGTTTGCAATGAATATAGACAGCACCGTGCTGGGCTAAACTATCCATCGTATGGACTGATTGCTCGATATCCTCTGCGCTCAGTGGTAACAAATCTATTTGTGGCTGGCTACAATACTTCAGCCCTTTGCTAAAAGAATTGCGAGGCCATTCGCAAGTCATGTCTAAAACAGCTGCAGTTTGCAAAGGGTAAAGCGGGCGGCCTCCCAAAACGATATGTTGATTCACAATGCTAGGTTGCCTGCAATGTTTAGCAAAGTAATGATAGGTTCCCCAAGCAATTAGGCGATAAGGTAATAATAAGATAGCGGCGGACGGGGAAATCTTGCCATCGGGTGTTTTTTGAAAGATGCTGGCACCAGCGCCTAAGTAACCGAGAGTAATAAACAATAAAGCAACAGCAGGCCACAGCAATATCCAAGCAGCACCTTGAATCAAAAAAGCGAGAGCAAAGCAAACGACTGAGCCAATGCCATAATTTTTGCTCATTTTAAAACTGCGAGGGGACCCTGTGTAATGCCATTGCCAGCGTGTATTGATAGGCAGCAAATAACTGACAAGCAAACCAACTGAGAAACCAGCAATAACATCAATAAAATGGTGCTGCCAAGTCGTGAGGACAGAAATTAAGATCAAAACTGACCAACTGTGGAGCAGCCAACGCCACCGTGTTGGTGTATGAGCTCGAAAGCGTAGCCATAGGAGCCAAAGCAAAATGATATGTAATGAGGGGGCTTGGTTAAATGGCAGGTCAAAAAGTTCTAAGCTGTCAAACATCCAGCCAAAAGCGCCATCCGTAGTTGGGCGAGGAAAGCTAAATTTAAGTGGAAATAAAAGAAAGCCAACGCAGGCAGAAATGGAAGCGGTAATTAATCGTAGACCATGAATTGTTTGTTCACGCCGTGTTGTACAGATAAATAAGGATAATCCGTAGAATAGGTCAATGCTCCAATAGGGAATAATAGTCCAAGGAACAAACGGGATGTGCTTTTCCCATGAATACACAAAGGAAGGTACATGGGGTAAGGTCGCAGTGTAGTTATTGACCTGTCCATAAGTGAGAAAGAAAAATGGAGCTAAAAAAATTAGCCACAGCAGGCCAAACAACAAAGTGTGTTGTTTAGATAATAGCTGAGTAGGTTGGTGAAGGGCTGTCATCGTCCTTTGCAATATTCCTTTGTGCTCTAAAAATCATCTAAGAATAAATAGTGAGTGCTGCAATTACCTGTTTGTAGAAAGAAAATGTATATTTAACTCACAACATAGGGGCTTTGCCTATCAGAAGCAATAGAGATAGCCAATATTGGCAAACTTGAGGTTAGCTACGTTGACGGCAACCAACCTCAAATGATAGGTTAAAAGATTAACGGCGTCTCGCTATTGATACGCTGAATATTCCCCAGTTATCAATAGATTGACTTAATTTTTCGAACCCTGCTTCGTCAACTAAAGCATCCATTTCGCCTTGGCTGCGGCAACGCATAACCCAAGCTTGTCCGCCTTGGTGGCTGGGTAAAACACGAGCAATCATTTCCACTTGAGGGTGCCATGGTTGGCAAGTGTAAATGAGCAGCCCACCTGAAGGTATGACTCGGGATAATCCATCTAATGAAGCTCTAATTAGTTGGTTACTCGGGAATAGCTCATATAAACCACTCACAACACCCAGTGTAGGCGCAGGCGTCACGGAAGCTAAATCATCACCGTCGAAGGCATTGCCTTCCACAAAATGGATTTTATCTTCAAGGAAACGCTCTTTTATATGTAAACGCCCCTGTTCTACATTAATTGGGCTGTAATCACGCAAAAGAACAGATTCAACTTTGCCATAATCGTTAATTGCATCAAAGATATAACGGCCTTGACCCGCTGCAATATCCATAATACGTACTGGCATATTGTTATCTGTTAAGTCACGGATAGCTTGGCGTAAAGTATTTTCAATATTGACTTTACGCTGACGGATCCCTTGCCAGCCAATACTGTTGAGGTATTGCCTGTCAATCACGCGTCCGAATAGGCCTCTTCCTTCTGCTTTATCACGATAGACATAGTCTAAAGTTGATCCTGAATCAAAGCCCTTATCGTAACCGATGCGAACACCCTCAGAAGCTTTACCTAAGGTGTTCATTGATTTACTCATAATCTTGAAGGCAAGGTTTTTCGGGCACCATTTGGGTAACGGAGTAGCCAGTTTACGGTAATTTTCTGCGCTAGTGCTCCATGTGTCTTCGTACTGGTAATCATGTCGGTAAACAGGGAGACTAAATAATTTACTAATAAAATCACGTATTTTTTCGATAGGAATATGACGCTCTTTCTCACCTAAAGTATCGTGATAAAAGCCTGGTAAGATGTGCTTTTCTTTGATTGGTGTATTTAAGCGCTCAAAAAACTGATGCTGTGGGCGGTGATGAACAACATGGTCGCTACCTGATATAAATAATTGAGTTGGCAAGGTAATTGCGTTGGCATCTGCAACGACTCGATCGGCTGTTTTATACAATTCAAGTAAGATATTAACGGCAATAGGTCGAGTGATTAGCGGATCGCGGTTAAACGAATCAATACGCTGTTCATCATGGGTAAGAAATTTCGCTTTTACATAAGAATTAACATAGAACAGGCCTCGCATTTTTTGCATTAAAGCTAACCCTGTGCGAGCAAAAGGAACATACAGTTTAACTTTAAATGCAGGTGAGGCAAGAACCATCCCACGAATTTTCGGCGCATAGTCATGTACCCATGCGGAAACCAACACAGCCCCCACGCTTTGCCCAATTACAATGATATTTTCTAAAGGGATTTGATATTGTGTGGAAACATATCGGACAAATTCATCGACATCATGGATGGATGTGCCAAGAGAAGGGCTATAGCCCCTTGGACCTTCATTTCGCCCATGACCGCGAGCATCCCAAGCGAACATGGCGTAGTCAGGAAAGTTTAACTCATCAACAAGGTGTGCAACACGGCCTGAATGCTCATGACCACGATGGAATAAAATAATTGCTTTGTCCGTTGTCGTTTCCGTTGGCCAGTGACGGTAAAAAAGCGAAGTGTGATCACTAGTTGTAAATTGCGATTCTAAAACAGGGCGTTGCGTCAGATAATCTGTCTGAGCGTTCATAATTATTCCTTAATTATTATCCGAAGACGTGCGAAACTCATCCAATGCACGGCGGATACGGTTATAGCAGGTATAAAGCAGCAACAAAGATAGAATAATAAAGAGATAATTTATCCAATCAGCGAACAGAAGCTGAGGAAAAATACTCACGAATAATCCGAGAGCGCCAAAAATAAAGGCTCGGTCACTTTTCCCGATAGGGCCGTCATAGCGTCTTGACGCACCTATTGCTTGTGAGGTGACACCAATAAACTCAGTCAACAGTGAGAAAAATAAAATAAGCAAAATTAGCCAAATTGCATGGGGAAAAATAATAGCAAAAGGGAGGTATAACGCGACATCAGAAACGACGTCACCTAATTCATTGAGGATTGCACCTAATTGGCTTTTTTGATGATGTTCTCGTGCTAGCATGCCATCAATAGCATTGAGCGCCATGCGGATAAACAACACAAACGGCAATAAAATAAATAGATGTGGGTTTGGGAAGAAAAACAAAACCAAACCGACAATAATGGAGAGTAATAATGCAGCCAAAGTCACTTGATTAGCCGTGATCCCTGCATTAAATAATTTACTAACGATTGGGCGAAGTAGATCTTGAAATTTTGGTTTCAGATCATAAATGGTCATTTTTTATCCTTTTATATGACATGCAATAGTGTCTTACATTGGACATATCAATACGCTATTCATAAATAGCCGCAATAAGAGCTATCTTAAGTTAATTTATTTTACTTAGGCATATTAAGATCAAAGTAGGATGTTTTTTTCGATTAGTCTATTGAAATCAATGAGGAAATTAGCTTAATCAACAAAGATTAAACAAAGCTTGTTTTATACTCAGTAAGATTAGAGATGAACAATAAGATACCCGATCACGCGATTATTTTTTGCTTATCAAGTGTTGAACGCATACGCTTAAATTGGCTGGGTGTCATGGTGGTCATTTCTTTAAATTTGCGACAAAAAGCACTGTGATCAGTGTAAGCACATTTTATTGAAATATCTGTAATTGAATGGTCATCTTCTAATAACTCAATGGCATGTTCGAGACGCTTTTTTTGAATATATTGTTGCGGTGTAATTAAAAAAATAGCTTTAAATTGACGATTTAATTGTGAAAGTGAAAGTCCTGAAATATCCGCAAGTTTCGTTATTTTAATTGCAGTATCAAAATGGTCACTAATATAGCGTTCAACGAGGCTAAGTTGGTTATTTAATTTAGGACTAACAGATTTAATATCTTGTAAATCGACAGAAATCCCTGCTACACCAATTACTTGGTTTCGAGTATTAAATATGGGTACCTTTGTGGTTAAACACCAACCAAGTAACCCAGCTTTATAAAGATGTAACTCAAGCTTATTAATCACACTGATTTTCTTTTCCATCACAAGGTAATCTTGCGAACTGTAACTTTGCCCTAATTCAGCGTGAAATAACTCTTCTGCACTTTTACCAATTACGTCATTAATACCATTCTTTTTACAGCGAATCGCCAAGTTATCATTGGCAAGTAAATACCGTGCATTATGGTCTTTCACAAAAAAAGTGACATTAGGGAGTGTATTAATTAACGGCATGACTAAACCGAGATGGTTTAGTAAAACTTCAATGTTATCAACAGGAAAAAGCATATTTTCTTGGCTGATTAATAATAACTTATTTAAATTGATCATGCTGCGCCCCCAAATATTAAATTATTGTTACTAATTTTCTTAAATATTTTTAGATTGTGCAGAAAAACGCATAAGTTCGATGGAAAGATATCAAGATTGATTAACAAAAATCAAGCAATCTATTAACAAACCATGATTAATAGGGTGCTAATCAATGCGATCTGAATATTCTAAAATTGAAGTAATAGATTCCCATACAGCAGGGGAACCAACACGCTTAGTGATTGAAGGATTCCCTCAGCTAGGTGGTGAAAGCATGGCAATACGTTTGGCAATATTGCGTGATAACCATGACGAATGGCGAAGAACAACCATCCTAGAACCACGAGGCAATGACATTCTCGTGGGGGCACTATTATGTAAACCACAAAATCCGAAAGCCGCGGCAGGGGTGATCTTTTTTAATAACGAAGGGTACCTTGGGATGTGTGGGCATGGAACGATAGGTTTAGTCGCATCCTTGCATTTTCTCGGGAAAATTTCTTACGGAAAGCATTTGATTGAAACCCCTGTTGGGGATGTTACGGCGGAACTGCACAACGATGGCAGCGTGAGTATCCAGAACGTATATTCATATCGTTACCGTAAAGCAGTACAAGTTGATGTGCCTGATATCGGTATGGTCACAGGGGATATCGCCTGGGGGGGTAATTGGTTTTTTCTTGTAGAAAACTCACCTATTTCGATTGATTTTAAAAACGTTAAATTGCTAACAGACGTGAGTTTGAAAATTAAACAAGCACTTGTTGACCAAAAAATCTTTGGTAAGAATGACCAAGAAATTGATCACATCGAACTATTTGGTTCACACCCTAAAGCCGATAGCCAAAGTTTTGTGTTATGCCCTGGTGGTGCTTATGACCGCTCCCCTTGTGGGACAGGTACCAGTGCCAAATTAGCCTGTTTAGCTGCGGATAAAAAACTCGCAGCGGGAGAAATTTGGCACCAAGCGAGCGTGATTGGCAGTGAGTTTCAAGCGAGTTTCCAGCCCGCGGATGAAAACGGCATTATTCCTACAATTCGAGGAAATGCCTATATTAGCGGCCAAAATACGTTGCTGATTGATGCGCAAGACCCATTTCGTTTCGGTATTTCGGTTGCGTAAGGGGATGGCGATGAAGAGTCAATATTCAGTGATTGTTGTCGGCGGTGGAATTATTGGCCTAAGCATTGCGCTTACCGCACAAGCTAATGGTACCGACGTCCTGCTGGTGGATAAAAATGAAATTGGCTCTGGGGCGTCATTTGGTAATGCAGGGCATATTGCAACTGAGCAAGTTTTCCCCATTGCAGACCCTTCTGTATTGAAATCAATTCCGAAAATGTTGCTCGACCCACTTGGCCCATTACGTTTGGATTGGCGTTACTTATTACCACTAACACCGTGGATGTTAAAGCTAGTCGGTAACATGCGCCATAAGCCGTTTACCCACATTCACCAGACGTTAATGACGTTAAATAGTGCGGCTTTTGACTCGTGGCAAGCCTTTATTCAAAAATGGCAACTCAGCGACCTTGTTAAAATGCAAGGCTCATTATTAGTGGCTGAAAAAAAAGAAACACTCGAAAAGCTCCATCAACATGGTGAATCTCTACAAAACATGAATGTACACAACTTGGTTATCGATCAAACCGAGTTACTTGAGCGCGAACCTGCACTTGCCACGAATCAACTTGGAGGGCTATTTTTCCCAAATACTGGGCATGTGGTTGATTTATCAAAATTACATTCAAAACTTGCGCAGTCATTTGTTGAGTTAGGTGGAAATATACTGACCGACTGTGAAGTCATTGCGATATCTTCGACATCAAATAAAGAAGCCTCTATCACCACAACCCAAGGGAAATTTACAGGGCAAAAAGTGGTTATTGCAGGCGGCGCATTTTCTAAATCATTAGTCAAAATGGTCAGTCGTATTAATGTGCCACTTGAAACAGAGCGCGGCTACCATTTAATGCTACCTCAAGAACAAGGGCGGCTGAATATTCCCGTATCCAGCATGGACAGGCGTTTCATTATGACCCCGATGGCGGGTGGTTTACGCCTTGCTGGTACCGTTGAATATGCAGGGTTAAAGCGCCCTGCAAATATGCAGCGGGCTCGTCACTTTTTACCACTCGCAGCCCCAATGCTAAAGGCGCCATTAAATGATGCACAATCAACACCGTGGATGGGGTTTCGCCCATCAACATCAGATTCATTGCCTGTCATTGATAATGAAGGCCCGTATATTTTTGCATTTGGTCACCAACACCTAGGGCTCACACAGGCAGCAATCACGGCTGACCTTGTAAATAGTTTTATTCACGAGCAGCCGACTGTTATCGACTGCACCCCTTTTTCCATTGAGCGATTTCTATAATTTTAAGGAGAATTCAGATGAATTTTCATGGCATTCTTGTCCCTTTAGTTACCCCTTTTCATGACGATTATTCATTAAATATTAGTGCATTAGCTGATTTAACTGAAAAGCTTATTGACCAAGGCGTCACAGGGTTAGTGGTCTGCGGCACGACAGGGGAATACTACGCGTTAAATGAAGATGAGCGCAAAACCGTTTTATCAACCGTGAGCAAAATTGCGAAGGGGCGCGTAACGTTGATTGCAGGGATTAACGATCTATCAACGGAAGGTGCGATCGCGCGCGCAAAACAAGCAAAAGACCTTGGATATGAAGGTTTAATGTTATCACCACCACCGTATAGTTTGCCTGACCAACAAGGCGTGTACGGGCATTATAAAAAAGTTGCAGAGGCCACAACGCTGCCGATCATTATGTATAACTTCCCTGCACGCATTGGTATCGAAATTGAGTACGAAACTGTGGTTAAGCTGGCTGAAATCGACAACATAGTTGCCATTAAAGAGAGTAGCGGGGATTTCAGCCGTGCTTTACGCCTATTACAGACACCGTTTAACAACTTCGAGGTGATTTGTGGTTGTGATGACCAACCCGTTGATTTCTTCTTTTGGGGATCAAAAAGCTGGATAGCGGGTGCAGGCAATGTGTTCCCTGCTGAACAAGTCGCTATTTTTAAGGCGACACAAACAGGAGATTGGCAAGAAGCGAAAAGAATAATGAATGAAATATACCCAGGAATTTATTCCATGGAGTCTGGCGATTATAACCAAAAAGCCAAAGCAGGTTGCTTAAATGGCACGTTTAACGCAGGCCCTGTGCGTTTACCTTTAACTAATTTAGCCGTTGAAGCTAAAGACGAATTTGTCAAATTAGTGAAAAGGTAAGGTGGGGATAATGAAACTAAATCAACAGCAGGTTTTTGAACTCGCCAAGCAAGGAAAACTATGGGCGGGTAATTTAATTGATGGGGTGAATATTTCTCAACCTAAATTAGAAAACCGAACTCCCATTGACAATAGCCTTATTGGCTATATCGCTGACGGTGAAGCAAGAGATGTTGATGCTGCAGTAAAAGTTGCTCGAAATACCTTTAAAAGCGGTGAGTGGAGTGCACTTTCTCCTCAAAAACGCAAAGAGGTGATGCTCAAGTGGGCGGATTTAATTGCTGAACACAGCGAAGAACTTGCAGCACTTGATTGCATTGATGCGGGAAAACCCATTACCGAATGTATCAATACCGATATGCCAGCAACCGTTGAAACCTTTTATTGGTATGCCGAAGCGATTGATAAATTATTTGGAAAAATAGCACCAACAAGCCAACAAGAATTAGGGTTGATAGTTAGCGAGCCTATTGGGGTTGTGTGTGCGGTTCTACCCTGGAATTTCCCAGCTCAAATGTTTGCATGGAAAGTTGCGCCTGCGCTTGCTATCGGCAACTCTGTGATTGTGAAACCCGCGGAGCTAACGTCACTGAGTGCTTATCGAATGGTTGAGCTAGCTTATGAGGCAGGTGTACCGAAGGGGGCGCTCAGCTTAGTTTGTGGGCTGGGCGAAAAAGTGGGCGAAGCACTGGGACGTCACCCAGACGTGGATGTGGTGTCCTTCACAGGGTCAACCGAAGTGGGGCGCTTATTTTTAAAATACTCAGCGGAAAGCAACTTAAAAGAAATTGTTCTCGAATGTGGTGGCAAAAGTCCGCAGGTTGTATTTGAAGATGCCAACCTTGATGCGGCTGTTCCCCATATCATGGCCGCCGCCTTTTGGAATATGAGTGAAAACTGTAGCTGCGGTTCTCGCTTAATTGTGCATGAAAATATTAAACAAGCTCTGCTGGATAAACTGGCGATTGCAGCAAAAGAATGGAAAGTGGGTGACCCGAGGCAAGCGGATGTATCAATTGGGCCGATGGTTGAAAAAGCGCACTTTGATAAAGTGAAATCGTTTTTAGATATCACAAAGCAAGAAGGGGGGAAAATCGCTATTGGTGGTCGCGTTCACCATGAAATTGGTTCTGGGTGGTATATCGAGCCGACAATTTTCGATAATGTGACTTCAGATATGTCATTGTTTAAAGAAGAAGTTTTTGGCCCTATCTTAGCAGTAACCTCATTCAAAACGGAAGAAGAGGCAATTACGCTAGCCAATAAGACACAATATGGGTTAGCGGCCTCTTTTTATAGTCAAGACGTCCACCGAGCCATGCGCGTTGCTCGCCAAATTAGTGCGGGAACTGTCTCAGTCAATGGTTTTAGTGAAGGGAATATTACCATGCCATTTGGTGGTTTCCGTCAATCCGGTTTTGGCGGAAAAGACAATGGCCTAGAGGCTTTTGAACAGTATAGCCAAACCAAAGTTATCTGGTTTGTTCACCAATAAATAACGTTGACCTGAGTCTACAATGCTCAGGTTTTTTTTTACCCTGCAAACACACAATAAACAATTACAATAACGAAGGAGTACAAAATGGAAGCCATCGTTAATACCATCGTTGGTTACATATGGGGTAATGCACTGGTGTTTTTATCACTGGGCGTAGGACTCTACTTCACTTTAGCGACTCGTGGCGTGCAATTTCGCTATCTCATCAAAATGATTTGTTTATTAAAGGAAAATAAAGCATCAAAAGAGGGGATTTCTTCCTTCCAAGCTTTCTGTTTAGCATTGTCAGGCCGTGTTGGTGTTGGCAATATTGCGGGGGTTGCTACTGCAATAGCTGCTGGTGGGCCAGGTGCCATTTTTTGGATGGTAGTCATGGGGCTATTAGGTGGCGCGAGTGCCTTTATTGAATCTACACTTGCTCAAATCTATAAACAACGTTCAGATGGGCAATATCGCGGTGGTTCCCCTTATTATATTGAAAAAGGGTTAAAGTTGAAGCCGTTTGCCATCATTGTTGCCGCCGTAATTTGTTTATCTTACGGTGTATTAGTGCCAGGTATTCAGGCTAACACCATTGCTGACTCTTTCCAGACATCGTTTAACCTTCCTCCGATGGCGACTGGGGCGATTGTCACCGTATTAATGGCATGGCTTATCTTTGGTGGCGTGAAACGTATCGCAAGTGCAGCAGATAAAATCGTTCCCTTGATGGCGATAGCTTACTTGGTGATGATGGTGATTATTTTGGGCAGCCATTATGAAAAAGTACCAGCGATGTTTAATTTAATCTTCCAAAGTGTATTGGGTATGGATGCGGTATTTGGTGGGATTGTTGGAACCGCAGTATCATGGGGTGTTCGTCGCGCGGTATTTTCCAATGTGGCAGGTGCTGGTGAGGCAACATTTAGTTCAGCGGCTGCAGAAGTGAGTCATCCAGTAAAACAAGGACTTATTCAAGCATTCTCCATTTATATTGATACGGTTGTAGTCTGTACAGCATCAGGCTTAATGATCCTTGTCACCAATATGTACAATGTATTCCCCGATGGTTCTGCAACCGCGCTGGTGGAATATGTACCAGGTGTTGCAGCAGGAACCGCATGGACACAGATGGCGGTTTCTACCGTGTTTACCTCTGCGGGCTCAGGCTTTGTGTCGATAGCAGTATTCTTATTCGCATTCACAACCTTAATGGCTTATTACTATATTGCTGAAACAACCATTGTCTACCTTGACCGCAAACTTGCTTATCCTGTTTTAAAACTGATACTTAAGTTTGTGTTCTTAATTATTGTGTTTATGGGTAGCGTGCAATCAGTGAGCTTAATGTGGAGCTTAGGTGATATTGGGTTTGGTAGTATGAGTTACCTAAATTTAATTGCGATAGTGTTTCTTTCTAAACCTGCACTAAGAGCGCTGCGAGATTATGAACGGCAGGAAAAATTAGGTGTTGACCCTGTGTTCAGTCCAAAAGTTGCAGGGATAGAAAATGCAGAGTTATGGGAAGATATTAGCCGTGAATATCATGAGCGAGGTATTGGTATTGAGCAAAAGAATAATGAAAATAAAGGGAAACTACAGATAAAAGAAGAGGAAAACTAGTAGAAAAAATGGCGGTGAGGGAGGGATTCGAACCCTCGATACGTTGCCGTATACACACTTTCCAGGCGTGCTCCTTCAGCCTCTCGGACACCTCACCGTTTTTTCTAAATCCGTTGCAGACCAGAGAGAAATCCTGCTGTGCAACGGGGCGCTACTATAGGGAAAATAGCGTCTTGCGTCAACTCCCTATTGATTCTTTTTCTTACTTTTATGTCCGTTTAGCTAAATAAAAATCAATTTGTATAATATCTAATCTTAATTGTTGCTTGTTAAGATAAATCATTTTTTTAATGTTAATAAGAACTGCAAGGATTAAGCATAAAATTCGTTAGCTAGTTAACAAAATCCTCAACGAAAGTGATCTTGGTTGCGGTATGGACTTGAAAATAAACGTCATTGCGCACACTCTGTTAGAAACCTAAGAGGAGCTGCCATGAATATTTTATTTTACCATCCATTCTTTAATTCAGAACAATGGATTGAAGGAATGCGTGCTAGATTACCACAAGCTAATATTCGCCAATGGGAAAAAGGGGATAAGCAAAGTGCAGATTACGCTATGGTGTGGCTGCCACCCTATGAATGCCTTGCGGGGCGCAATGATTTAAAAGGTATTTTTGCATTAGGTGCAGGTGTGGATGCCATCTTAAAGCAAGAGCAAGATAAACCAGGTACACTCCCTGCGGGTGTCCCTGTGATGCGCCTTGAAGATACAGGCATGGCTATCCAAATGGAAGAATATGCCTGCGCAAAGGTCTTAGCATACTTTCGTCGTATGGATGAATATCGTCAGTTACAATCTCAGCGTCAATGGAAGCAACTGCCTGCTTATCAACATGAAGAGTTTGTGATTGGTGTCATGGGGGCTGGCGCATTGGGCCAAGCTGTTGCGAAGCGCTTAGTCAGCTTTGGTTTTCATGTCAGAACGTGGAGCCGTTCTGAGAAACAAATCCCTAATATAAAAAGTTATTATGGCAATGAGCAATTACCTGCATTCCTTTCGGGAACTCGTGTGGTCATCAATTTATTGCCAAGCACGCCAGAAACGGTTGGGATTTTAAATCAACAGCTGTTTAGCCAATTGCAACAAGGCGCTTATGTCATCAACTTAGCTCGTGGTGCACATTTGATAGAGCAGGATTTATTATCTGCATTGGATGCAGGACAAGTTGCTGGGGCTGCATTAGATGTGTTTGCGAGTGAGCCTTTATCCCAAATGCACCCGTTCTGGACGCATCCACGTATTGCGATTACGCCGCATGTGGCTGCATTTACCCAGCCGAAAGAAGCAATGGATATGATTGTCAGTAATATCAAGCGCATTGAAGCGGGGGAAGCGCCTGTGGGAGTGGTTGATATGGAGCGTGGTTACTAATTACATCTAAAAGAATTGCAAGCTACCTGCTTTTTGCTAGCTTGCAATTTTGTTGTGTTTTTCTTCTCTAATACGTTTCTTATTTTTTCGGTATACTGAGCTTAAGAGCTGAGTCGCAACTGAATTTTAAATAGGAAAACCCATATGAACGAATTCTCAATCGTCTGCCGTATTTTAGGCACATTATTCCAACGCAGCGCTGATGACGCTCTTGTTAAACCTCTTATGGATATGATTGCGCAGGATAAATTGAAAGCATCATGGCCTCTAGAGCAAGATGAATTGTGGGCACGTATGGCGAAAGGATTGGATATTAAAGCGATTAGTGCTGACTACCAAGCCATGTTTGTCGGTGAAAATGCCACAGTATCAATGCTAGCCAATGATTATGACGAAGAAGTCACAGAAGCTGAAATCCGTGAGTTTTTAACCGTTAGAGGCATGACCTTAACGGATGCGCCAGTGAGCACATTGGGGGCGTTATTATTGGCTGCTTCTTGGTTAGAAGATCAAGCCGCCGAAGATGAAACCGCGGCACAAGAAGAATTATTTGATAGCTACATTCTCAGCTGGTACGGCGCATTTTTAGGTAAAGTCGAAGCCCATGCCACGACGGCGTTTTATCGCACATTAGCCCAAATTGCCCGTGATGCCGTTATTGCGCTGCGCGATGAGTTAGATTCCGAGGCTAATGAGGACTAATTTGTGAGTGTTTTATCGGTAGCCAAACCTCATGACTTACGGAATGCAAAAAGGCCAACGAAAGGCTCTTATGTGACACTGTCACTTATATTCAAGAGCGATAATAAACAGTATTGATTAATATTTCTGATTGAATTAAAAAGGCAACAGATTTCTCTGTTGCCTTTAATGCTTTTCTCAATCAAAAAAATTTATGGTTAAAATTAATCCACTAATGGAATGACCAGTTTACCTGGTTTAATCTCAAGTCCCTTAGCCAATTTTTTGGCTGTTGCTTCTGCAGCGCCGTTATCTGGGTTGAGGACATAGACGGGCTGTGTTTCGAAGAAAGTTTCAAGGGAATTATTTAGATAAGGGATTACCGCAGACATGGCGGTATCCATGTTCTCTGGGGTGACTTTATAATTGCTTATATTCAATTCTTTTAAGTAGATAGACCCTGTTTTTGCATCAAAAATTGGGCGAGCCGTTAAGGTTAAGCTAATTTGCGCCTCTGCTTTTCCAATCAAAGAGTCTAACTTAACCGTAGCATCACCATTTAGGGCGATTTTACCTGGCTCACTACGGCCTATTTCAGATTTTAAATTCGCCAGTTGGATATCTGCATCAGCAAGCCCAGAAATCCCCACTTTGTGGTCATATTTTACTTTATTAGCAAGGTAGCTATTTATTTGGGACTCACTGATACTGAATTCAGATAATTGGCTACAGCCCGTTATTAGAGTGATAAAACCAATCATTGTGGCCAATAAAAATTTTTTCATAAAGACTCCTTTTACAGTAATACCGCTAGTTTAGCGCATTACTGCCCACTCAACATGACTGTTTCAATTTTTTTACGGTTAAATTGCTTATGTAACGCCCACAGAGTGACAAAACCGATTATCCCCAGTAAAAACCAAGGCAATTGAGGCATATTCCATTGGTGCCCAATATCATACATCCAACCACCACCCGTATAACCAACAGCACCACCTAGGGCAAGGCCGAGACGGCTAAAGCCCATATAACTGCCACGAGCTCGGGGATCTGCAAGTGAAGCACTTAGCGTTTCTCTAGCAGGATCGGCAGTCACGGTTCCTAAATAGAATAGACAAATTAAACCAAATAACATATTTAACGAAGTTGTCATCCCTATTGGGAACATACTTAAGCTCATTAAAAATAGGCCTGCCATTAACCGCTGCTCTAGGCGAAAATGTTTTTCACTCCAACGTGCAATGGGATAAAGCAAAGTGAGAGAAATCATAGCTTCAATGGCATACATCCATTTTACTGCCGTTGGTGTTCCAGCTAGCTCATTGACAACAATTGGGAACATTAACATCACTTGCACAGAAAGCATAAAGTAACCTGCTAAGGTCACAACATAGGTGACAAACCGTTTGTCTTTTAAAACACGGTTCATACCTTCTTTAATCGGAGTCCTTACCGTTGAAATACGATAAGCGGGGAGTAACCATGCATTACAGATGGCGGCAATGATAAACACCACGGCACCCACCCAGCAGACATAGTGGAAATCATATTGTAGCAGCCAGCTACCAATCAAAGCACCGATAACAGCACCAGCACTATCTTGCATCAATAAAAGTGAATAAAAACGGCCGCGTTCGTAGGGGCGAGTAAGTTTGATAACCAGCGCCGTTCTGGGGGGATCAAATAGCGTGCCACCAAGGGCAGAAAGCACACAAGATAGCCACAACACCCAAGGGTCGTAAGCGATTGCCATCAAAGCAAAGCCACTTGCTCGTAAAAGCATTCCAATAACAATCATAGGCTTAGCACCAAATCGGTCAGCAATTGCGCCACCAAAAATACCTAAGCCTTGTTGAACAAATTGCCGTAGGCCTAATGCGAAGCCTACCACTACAGCGGCCCAACCTAGTTGGTCAACAAATCGGATTGAAATCAACGGAAAAACGACAAAAAAGCCGAGGACAACTAACATGTTGTCGAGCAAAAGGAAATATTTACCAAGGCTTCTTGCCCGTGACACCTGTGCCATGACACACCATTAAAAAATTGCTAAGAGAGGATTGTTCCATAATGTTACTTATCAATAATATCAGTATAATAGAGAGCAATAGATGATATTTTTTTATCGAGGGTGGCATCGAGGATCGATGATTTATTTTTATCGATGCAATAGCCGTCATATTTTGCACCGCAGCGTTGTTGGCTACACTTAGCTTCCCTAATCACATACTTTTGTATGCTCATAGGGATAGCTGCGTTTGCCGCCTAGCTGCAATGCAAACTATTTAGGCTATTGAAAGAGTTAGCAAGAGAAGACGCTAAATCGTCATATTTTGCACCGCCGCGTTGTTGGCTACACTTAGCTCCCCTAATCACATACTTTTGTATGCTCATAGGGATAGCTGCGTTTGCCGCCTAGCTGCAATGCAAACTATTGAAGAATTGAAAATTGAGAGCAAGATAATTCATCTGTTTGACTGACTGATTTTAGATGCTCATCAATAATAGAGAATGCTACACTTTGCTATTTAGCTAACGAATAAATATGCACGGCTAGGGAATCTAGCTATTTTAAATTAATAAAGGGTTAACGATGTTTGGTTATCGCTCAAATGTACCGAAGGTACGCCTGATCACTGATAGAATGATTATTCGTTTGACTTATGAGCGAGATAATTATCGCCTAGCTGATTATTACAGCTTGAATAAAGACTTTCTTATCCCTTGGGAACCGACTCGAGATAACTCTCACTATCAACCCGCTGGCTGGCAAAATCGTTTGCAAGTGATGAATGAAATGCATCGCGAAGGTAGTGCTTATCATTTCCTACTATTAGATAAAGAAGAAAACGAGGTGATGGGAGTAGCAAATTTTAGTAATGTCCTGCGTGGCTCATTCCATGCGTGCTATTTAGGGTATTCTCTGGGCGAAAAATGGCAAGGGCAAGGCTTGATGTTTGAAGCGTTAACCCAAGTAACTCGCTATATGCAACAACATCAGAAAATGCACCGCATCATGGCAAACTATATGCCTCATAATATGCGTAGTGGTAATCTATTGGCCAAGCTTGGTTTTGAGCGTGAAGGCTATGCAAGGCAATACTTACAAATCAATGGTGAGTGGCGTGACCATGTATTAACTGCATTGACGGATAATTCTTGGGCAATGAATAAAGCGTAAACTCTTAATTTACTTTTCAATCGTAGTCAGTGACAGCCCGCGCTGTTAAACTGATACGATTGTTTACTTTTAGTCTATCAATCATGAATTTATTAAAATCGCTGGCGGCAGTAAGCTCAATGACCATGATGTCTCGGGTCCTTGGTTTTATTCGCGATGCCATCATTGCTCGGGTATTTGGTGCAGGCGCCGCTGCCGATGCTTTTTTTGTCGCGTTTAAATTGCCAAATCTGTTACGTCGGATTTTTGCAGAAGGGGCATTTTCTCAAGCATTTGTCCCCATATTAGCGGAATATAAAAACCAACAAGGTGAAGAAGCTACACGTACATTTGTCGCTTATATTGCGGGGATGCTCACCCTTGCTTTAGCGATAGTCACTGTATTGGGCATGATTGCGGCGCCCTGGATTATCTATGTGACAGCCCCTGGCTTTACTGATGATGCGGATAAGTTTGCGTTAACAACCGACCTGTTGCGAGTCACATTTCCCTATATTTTTCTAATCTCACTCGCTTCCCTTGCTGGGGCAATTTTAAATACGTGGAACCGCTTCTCTGTACCCGCCTTTGCACCCACACTACTCAATGTGAGTATGATCATTTTTGCTGCGTTTGCCGCACCTTACTTTGACCCGCCGATCATGTCACTGGCATGGGCGGTATTAGTGGGGGGGGTGCTACAATTGGTCTACCAGCTTCCCCATTTAAAGAAAATTAGTATGTTAGTGTTACCGCGCCTATCATTTCGCGATAGCGGTGTTTGGCGTGTAATGAAAATGATGGGGCCTGCGATTATCGGTGTGTCAGTCGCGCAAATCTCATTAATTATTAATACTATATTCGCCTCATTCCTACAGTCAGGGTCTGTTTCGTGGATGTACTATGCGGACAGATTGATGGAGTTACCCTCTGGAGTGCTTGGTGTGGCCTTGGGAACGATCTTGCTGCCATCTCTCGCGAAGAGCTTTACGAGTGGAAACCAGAATGAATATCGACAATTAATGGACTGGGGACTGCGTCTTTGCCTGCTATTAGCATTACCATGTGCTCTTGGTTTAGCTATCTTATCTGAAGCGCTGACGGTTTCATTATTCCAATATGGTAACTTTACCGCACATGATTCGTTAATGACACAATATGCATTGATAGCCTATTGTGTAGGGCTAACAGGCATGATTTTAGTGAAAATTTTAGCGCCTGGTTTCTATTCACGCCAAGATATTCGTACTCCAGTTAGAATTGCCATCGTGACCTTAATTTTGACGCAATTAATGAACTTAGCCTTTATAGGGCCTTTACAACATGCTGGTTTGGCATTATCTATTGGCTTAGCGGCTTGTTTTAATGCAGGTGTTCTGTATTGGCAATTACGTAAACAAGATATTTTCCAACCGCTTGCAGGGTGGAAAGGTTTCTTATTTAAGCTACTGATTGCGTTAGTTGTAATGGGCGCGGTGTTATTTGGCCTGCTGCACTTTATGCCATCTTGGCAAGAAGGGAATATGCTCATGCGTATGTTGCGCTTAATTGGTGTGGTGATTGTCGGAGCTGGAAGCTATTTTGTTGCTTTATATATATTAGGTTTCCGCCCACGTGATTTTATGAAGAGAAGCATCGCGTAACATGCTGAAAGTCTGTTAATTTAATGAAAGCCCATTAATTTGGGCTTTTTTGTCTCGATATTCTATCGTTTTAAACCCCATTGTATTTTCTATCCATTTCCAATTTTTTCATCTCTTTTAATAATTCCTCAATTAATAATATTATAATTATTTTATGATATATCAAGTAATTGTTTTTATTGATAAAAATAACATTCATTGTTTGTTTTACGGTATATTTAGTGCGCGCTTGTTTTTTTATCAATAAAGCGTAGGAGGCCACTAGAAATTGGCATAAATAGGATGTTGACCAATGTCAACGTTTTTGGTTATAGTGTATTTATCGGAGGGCGATGAAAAAACATCCGAACAAGCATATTCAAGCAGCCATTGAATATGCGATTGCTAATGGCTGGTTTTGGGTGAGTGCAGGGAGTTCATCACATACATTTTGTAAATTACGTTGTGGTAACGCTGTCGATGAGCACAAAACACATATGATGAGTGTTTGGTCAACACCAAGAGTGATGGAAAACCATGCCAAGCAGATCATCCGGAAAGTGGATCACTGTATTGCACTTTCGAAATAATTATAGCGGCTTAGGCCGCTTATTAGATGATAAAAAAGAGATTAAGGAGCTTTGATGGCGCAATACGCATTCACGTTAACACTTTCTGGGGTAACGGTAGATACCACGGGCTTAGAAGATGCTTTATTTACGGCAGGCTGTGATGATGCCTTGGTGTGCTACTATGGTAATTCCGTTTATTTAGAGTTTGATAGAGAGGCGAGTTCACTGGATGCGGCTATTGAAACGGCAATTGCTGATATTGAGAGCGCAGAAATCTCAATGCAAGTGGCATCAGTTGATAGCACGCTGGTTGGTTTAAGTGATATTGCAGAGTTAGCAGGGTTAACACGCCAAGCGGTTGCATTATTAAAAGATGGGTCAAGAGGAAAAGGCAATTTTCCAGCCCCAGTACAACGTTTAAGTGGCAACTCACCTTTGTGGGATTGGGCTAGTGTGGCTAGGTGGTTAAAGGATAATAATCGTTTAGGGCATGACCCTGAACTTTGTGAAAAAGCAAAAACATTGTGTAAGTGGAATCTAGTCTTACAAAATTGTGCGAATGAAAACGTTGAAGAAATACAGACTTTGACGCAAAAGTTACTTACGCGACGAAAAGAAAAACAGCCCACCGAGGCGAGCTGTTAATTAAATAATGCGAACGTGATTACATTCTTTCGACTGTTTCAATACCTAATGTATCTAAACCTGTTTTTAAGGTTTTTTGCGTTAACGCCGCCAGTTTTAAACGGCTTTGGCGTACAGCGTCATCTTCGGTCGATAAAATTGGGCAGTGTTCGTAGAAAGAAGAGAATAGGCCTGCAAGTTCATACAGGTAAGCACACATCACATGTGGCGTTCCATCACGCGCAACAGTGAGAATGGTTTCTTCAAACTGCAATAAACGTGTCGCCAGTGCGATTTCACGTGGGTCTTGCAGTGAAATTGGTAAAGTCAGATCTGCTTGAGTTAAGTTGGCTTTTTTGAAGATAGAAGCAACACGGGTATACGCATATTGCATATACGGTGCGGTGTTTCCTTCAAACGCTAACATGTTATCCCAATCGAAAATGTAGTCCGTTGTTCTGTTTTTCGATAGGTCTGCATATTTTACTGCGCCAATACCAACGACATTCGCCACATTCAGTAGCTCGTCTTCAGGCATGTCTGGGTTTTTCTCGCGGATCAGCGCTTGTGCACGTTCAACGGCTTCATCTAATAAGTCAGATAAACGTACAGTACCACCTGTACGGGTTTTAAATGGCTTTCCGTCTTTACCCAGCATCATTCCAAACATGTGGTGTTCAAGTGCCATTGTCTCAGGGATATAACCCGCTTTACGGACGATAGTCCAAGCTTGCATCAAATGTTGGTGCTGACGTGAATCGATGTAATACAATGAGCGATCGGCATGGAGCGTTTCGTAACGGTATTTGGCGCAAGCGATGTCAGTGGTGGTGTATAAGAAACCGCCGTCTTTTTTCTGGACGATCACGCCCATTGGTTCGCCTTCTTTATTTTTAAATTCATCAAGGAAAACGACGGTAGCGCCTTCACTTTCAACGGCTAAACCTTTGGCTTTTAAATCAGCGACAATGCCTGGTAACATGCTGTTATATAAGCTTTCACCCATTACATCGTCTTCAGTTAAAGTGACATTTAGGCGTTTGTAGGTTTCTTGATTCTGCTGCATAGTGATATCAACAAGCTTACGCCACATTTCACGGCAGTATTCATCACCTGATTGCAGTTTTACGACATAACCACGAGCACGTACCGCAAATTCTTCATCTTCGTCATAGTGTTTTTTAGCTTCGCGATAAAACTCTTCCAGATCAGCGAGCGCCATGTCATTGGCACTTTCGTTTTGCACTTTTTCAAGATAAGCAATGAGCATACCGAACTGAGTTCCCCAGTCGCCAACATGATTAGCGCGGATCACGCGGTGACCGATAAATTCTTGCGTACGTGCAGCAGCGTCACCAATAATGGTTGAGCGCAAGTGACCAACGTGCATTTGTTTTGCCACGTTAGGTGCAGAATAGTCGATAACGATGGTTTCGGCTTTTACAGGGGCAAGGCCTAAACGTTGGGAGGCTAATGCTTCTTCAACGTGTTTTTCAACCCAAGAAGGTTCAAGGAAGATATTAATAAAGCCTGGTCCAGCAATTTCCACTTTGCTGGCAATACCATCTAAATCTAAATGATTGAGGATCTGTTCAGCGAGTTGTCGTGGTGGCATCCCCAGTTTTTTAGCCGCGCCCATAACGCCGTTGGCTTGATAATCACCAAATTGGGCTTTAGCGGATTGACGCACGAGTGCATCACTGTCTGCTGGAGCGCCCGCTGCAAGCATTGCAGTACTAATTTTGTCTGAAAGAATCGCCTGAATATTCACTGAATTACCTTAAATTACGAACATAGTTACCACATTGTGCCATCACATGTGGAGAACTAAAAGGTGGAAGAGAAAAATCGGCAGGTTTTATACCATATTTTGGGGGACTCATGCTACAGTCAGCGCCATTGTTTAGATGATAAGTAGATAAAAAGAGGTTTTTGTTGTGCTGCCATTTCGTGAAGTTCCACAATTAAACGATTTATGGGAAGACTTACCTAAATTTGCCAACCAGTTGCAATTAATGGCGAAACAACTTGATGTGTCATTAACGGCTTACGTTATCGATCATATTTCAGTACGCTGCCACTACCTTGAAACAGCACAGCGCTGGCATGAAGGTTTATTGCAATGCGGGCAGATTATTTCCGATAATATCATCAATGGCAGGCCAATTCGTTTATATGAACTTAGCCAACCACTACAAATTGCTGGGCAGAGTGTATTTATCGTTGAGCTACCGTTTCCAAAAGATAAAAAATACCCACAAGAAAGTTGGGAACATATTGAAATGGTGATTAATGTGCCTCCCGCAGAATTGGAAAAAACGGCACGAGCATTACTGCCGAACCCTCTTCCAATCGGATTTAATGTGAAAGTAAGTCAGCCTAAAGGGCAGCAAGAACGTTTGCCCAATCCAACATTGGCAGTGTCAAATGGTAAGATAACAGTCAAATACCACCCATTTACGCTAAAAAAGATAATTGAAAGTGAAAAATAAGTGATGCAATTAACGTTATTGATCAATAGTGCCAGTGTTTTTTTCGGGGTGTGATATCCATCCGATAACATTTTTTAATAAATGGCATTATTCAAAACGGTATTAACAATTATTATTCTACCCCTATCTATTTGTATTAGGGGAATTTAAAGCATGGGCTTTATTACCACATTTGGAGGTAATCATGGCGAAACTGGAAATTTGCTGTTTCGGAATTGAATGTGCTCAAGTAGCGCAAGAATACGGTGCTGACCGTATCGAATTATGCTCTGGTGCCGCAGATGGCGGTCTAACACCAAGCTATGGCTATCTGAAATTAGCAAGAGAAAAACTTCACATTCCAGTTCATCCCATTATTCGTCCTCGTGGTGGTGATTTTTGCTATAACGTTAGCGAATTTGACGTTATTCGTGAAGATTTAATCATGATAAAGGAAATGGGGTTTCCAGGAGCAGTCATTGGCATTCTTGATAGTGAAGGGCGCATTGATATTAACCGTATGCATGGGTTGATGGAAATCGCCAATGGGATGAATATAACTTTCCATCGCGCGTTTGATATGTGCATCAATCCACTACTTGCCTTAGAGCAATTAAATGAATTAGGTGTAGCGCGAATTTTAACTTCGGGCCAGCAGCAGAGTGCAGAATTGGGATTGCCATTATTGAAAGAATTGCACGAAAAAAGCCAAGAAATCAATGGTCCTAAAATTATGGCAGGTGCGGGGGTTCGTTTAGCTAATTTAAGTAAGTTTATGGAAATTGGTTTAACTGAAGTACACAGTTCTGCAGGTAAAACGGTACCATCAACCATGAATTACCGTAAAGTGGGCGTGACGATGGCATCTAATAGTGAAACGGATGAGTTCACACATTATTGCGTTGATGGGCCTACTGTAGAAGCGATGAAGGACTTTATTTCTATTACGGAAAAAGTACTAATTTAACGGGCTCAAAATTTAAAGGAGAAACCTATTATGGGTTTCTTCTTATTTTGTCTTGGTGCTATAGGGAATAGCAAAAGCAGTCAAGTAAACATTAGAGTAGTAAATCTATAATTTCTATAAATATTCTTTTTTGAAGTTCTGACTTTTACTAGTTGATTATGCGTTAGAATTTAACAAAAACCATGGATTATTGGGTTTAAGTAGCCAACATATTCACAAACTCATCTTGGTTGATGCATATCAATTAACCTTACAAAATACATGCCTACTATCTAATTATTATAAAAATATATTTTTTAGTTTATTTAATAATAATTAGAAGGTAGCAATGTAATGATTAATCACTTAGGAAAGAAAGCGTTAAGCAGGAGACGATTTATTCAAGTCTCTGCCTCAGCCGCAACAGCAACTGCCGTTGCAGGTTCTATCTCATTACCCTTTACGGCTCAAGCCGCTTCAATGGCTAAAACCCAGCCAGATGAAATTAATGAAAAAATCAAATATAGCGCCTGTTTAGTGAACTGCGGAAGCCGCTGTCCACTAAAAGTTCATGTCAAAGATGATGTTATTACCCGTATTTCTAATGAAACGATGTACGATGACAGTCAATTTGGTTTACACCAGATACGCCCTTGCTTAAGGGGGCGTTCTGTTCGTTGGAAAACCTATAACCCAGACAGAATAAAATACCCAATGATCCGTGTTGGTAAACGGGGAGAAGGCAAATTTAAACGTATTAGTTGGGATGAAGCGACAACCATTGTTGCTGAAAAATTAAAAGAGACAATTAATAAGTACGGTAATGAAGCGATTTATTACCAATATGGCTCGGGTTCGACAGGGGCTAATTTACAAGGGCGTAATGCCTGTAAACGTTTATTAAATCAGCTTGGTGGCTTTCTTGACCAACACGGAACATATTCAACAGCACAGATAAACGGCGTGATCCCTTATGTATATGGCAAGTTGGATGATTCCCTTTTATCTGAAATTGCCAACAGCGATCTCGTTGTTATGTTTGGGCACAACATTGCAGAAACGCGCATGTCAGGTGGTGGGCAATTCTATGAAACCTTGCAAGCATTAGAAAAAAGCAAAGCAAAAGTGATTATTATCGACCCGCGTCGTACGGATAGTGTGACAACATTAGGCGCAGAGTGGATACCTATTTATCCTGGAACGGATGGTGCGCTCGTTGCTGCTATCATTCATACTTTAATTAAAGAAGAATTAACAGACGAAGCTTTTCTCGCACAATATTGTGTTGGGTGGGATAGCCAAACATTACCAGACTCGGCCCCTAAAAATGCCTCCTATAAAGATTACATTTTAGGGTTCGGTGAAGATGGTGTCGAAAAAACACCAGAATGGGCGAGCAAAATAACGGGGGTATCACCAACGCGGATCATTCAATTGGCTCGTGAATTGGGCAATGCTAAGGCTGCGTGGATTTCGCAAGGTTGGGGCTTACAAAGAACCGCATCAGGGGAACAAGCTGCACGGGCGGTGATGATGTTGCCTATCGTGACGGGCAATATTGGTCGAGCAGGCACTAATGCAGGGGGATGGGGCGGTAACGTAGCTTATCCCGTTCCTGGATTTGCGATACCTAACCCTGTAAAAACTAAAATCCCGTGTTTTATGTGGACTGATGCCATTGTCCGCGGTACTGAAATGACAGCGGGAAATGCCACGCTATTAGGAAAGGACAAGCTTGAAACCAACGTAAAATTTCTTTGGCATTACGCTAGTAATGTGACGGGAAATCAACACTCAGATTTAAATAAAACCCATAAGATTTTGGCGGATGAATCACTCTGTGAATTTATTCTTGTGTGGGATATCCACATGACGCCATCCACCAACTACGCAGATTTAATTCTACCTGATGTGAGCAGCGTTGAGTCGAATGACTTAATCAATAATTCCTATGCAAGTGGAGCTTATCACTATGCGATACGCCTGCAAAATGCGATCACACCGCTGTGGGAATGCCGACAATCTTACGATGTTTTAACTGATATTGCTGACAAATTGGGGATTAAAGACCAATTTACTGAGGGGCGAACTCATGAGCAGTGGATAGAACATTGTTACAACCAAATGCGTGAAAAAAATCCACAGTTACCCACTTTTGAAGAAACCAATGACATGGGGATTGTTGATAGGAAACTCGCAAATAGTGCAGACTATATTGCACTGAAGTCTTATCGGGATTCACCAACCGAAAACCCGCTGCCAACGCCATCAGGTAAAATTGAAATTTACTCAGCACGCTTAGCAAAAATAGCCCAAGAATGGGACTACCCTGATGACCAACGTATTCCCGCAGTGCCTGAATACTGTGTGAATACAGAAGGGGTTGAAAATACAAAGGCGAGGGAAAAATACCCACTACAAATGACGGGCTTTCATGATAAAGGCCATGCGCATTCATCCTACTTTAATGTCGCGGTATTGCGTGAGGCTGTACCACATCAATATTGGATAAACCCAATCGATGCATCCGCTCGAGGTATCCAAGATGGCAATCTCACTGAGATTTTCAATGATAGAGGGCGCATAAAAATTAAGGCGAAAGTAACGGCGCGGGTATTACCAGGCGTGATTGCGGTTCCTCAAGGGGCATGGCGTGAACTTGATAGCGAAGGCGTTGATATTGGTGGTTGTATTAATACGCTAACGACTCAGCAGCCGTCTGCACTCGTAAAAGGTAATCCTCAACATACTAACCTCGTTGATGTGAAACGTGCATAAGGAGCGACAAATGAAACAGTATGGTTTTTATTTTGATTCGACCAAATGCACGGGGTGTAAAACCTGTCAGGTCAGTTGTAAAGATGAAAAGGATTTAGACCTTGGCCCTAAGTTCCGCCGTGTTTATGAATTCGGAGGGGGAAGTTGGCAGCAACAAGACGGTATTTGGCAGCAAAATGTGTACAGCTATTACTTGTCAATTTCTTGTAATCACTGTTCAAACCCAACATGTGTCGAGGGTTGCCCAACAGGAGCGATGCATAAACGAGAGCAAGATGGCCTCGTGGTTGTTGATCAAACTATTTGTGTCGGTTGTCGGTATTGTGAGTTACGTTGCCCTTATGGCGCTCCGCAATATGATGAAAAGAAAAAGCTGATGAGCAAATGTGATGGCTGTTATGAGCGAGTAGAAAAAGGCATGAAACCTGTGTGCGTCGAATCATGCCCTCAGCGTGCGTTAGATTTTGATGATATTAACGTGTTACGTGAGCGCCATGGACAAATTAGTGGGATTGCCCCAATGCCAGACCCAAGTTTAACAAATCCCAATATCGTGATTAAACCGCATAAAGATGCTAAACCATCGGGTGATAAAAGCGGGATATTACAGAACCCTGCGGAGGTCTAACATGCACGAACTTCCTCTTGTTTTTTTTACTGTTTTTGGTCAGTCCGCCGCTGGGCTTTATTTGTTTGCTTATCTAAGCAAACGAATCGGTTGGTCGAGTAGCGAACAATTACGCCAATCGAACATTCTGGCTTTTGTATTGATGCTTATCGCTTTAGTTATCGGCAGTTTGCATGTGGGGCAACCATTGCGTTTTTTCAATATGCTGTTAGGTGTAGGGCGCTCGCCAATGAGTAATGAAGCCTTACTGAGCGGTATTTTTGTCGCATTTGGTGCAGGGATTGTCTTTTTTACGTTGTTTGTCAAAAATGCCATGTTACGAGAAGTCTGTAATGTGGGCGCGATCATTTTCGGATTGGCATTCGTATGGTCAATACCGCAAGTCTATAATATTGAAACTGTTGCCAACTGGTTTACGGTTTTCACAACACTGCAAATGTGGATGACACTGTTTGTTGGCGGTGGGGCACTGGCGATTTTAATGGGGGCGCAACGGCTTGGTTCAATGGCATTTCTGCTTGGTGCGATTATCATTTTTGCCACAAGAGCGGCATATATCTCATTCCTAGGTGAAACAGGGCCTGTAATAAGTGCTGAACAAGCTGGTTTTTGGGCGTTTCAATTAGTGGTGATAGCAATCATGCTGTTTGTTTTTCCTGCGCTGCTCTATCGCGGCAGAAACTCTGCTATTGTGCTCAGTATTTGCGTGTTAGCGGTGATACTCGCCGAGTTATCTGGACGAGTTGCATTTTATAACTTATGGCAAATAGCGATGTAATAATGGGCTGATGAAATGTGCCTATGGGGTTATACCGATAGGCACATTACTCGTTTAAGGCTTTCGTGCAACTAGAATTGCCCGCAGCGGAGCTGGATAGCCCTCAACCGTCTTAGTTTGGTCATTCGGGTCCAAAAATTCTGCGAGAGAATCTGTTTTCATCCACGGTGTGCGGCGCTGTTCCTCTAATGAAGTTACGGCTTGGTCAACAATACGCACATCGACGAAACCGCATTTTTCTAACCACACCTTAAGCATTTTAGCGGAAGGGATAAAATAGACGTTACGCATTTGTGCATAGCGATCACCTGGGATGAGGCATTGAAATTCATCACCTTCAACCACTAAACTTTCGAGCACTAATTCGCCTTCACTAACTAATTGGTTTTTTAATTGCCATAAGTGGTCAAGTGGAGAGCGGCGATGATATAAAACCCCCATGGAGAACACCGTATCAAAGGCTTTTAGCTCAGGAAGTTGCTCAATACCGAGAGGTAATAAATGCACTTGTTGGTTATCACCCAATAATTTTCTTACCGCTTCAAATTGGCATAAGAAAAGTTCAGTGGGGTCAATGCCGACAACAAATTTGGCTTCTTGCCCTAACATCCGCCACATATGATAACCGCTGCCACAACCTACATCTAACACATACCTATCTTTTAGTGATGAAATATGCGGTAAAACACGATCCCATTTCCAATCTGAACGCCATTCGGTATCAATATTGACACCATAAAGGGAGAAAGGGCCTTTACGCCATGGCATTAATTGCTCAAGGATATTATTTAAACGGCGTGTTTCCCCAGAGGTCAGCGCTGGGTCGCGAGTTGCCGTCACACTATTAATTAAGTCTAATTGGGTTGGATGCATAACAGGCAAATTATCAAGCATTTTTTCCCATGAGGAAAAACCACCGTGTAAACCTTGTTTTTTCCACTCTGTTAACTGTGCAGGTAATGTTTCTAACCAGTGACTTAATGGGCCAACGGCAATTTGTTGGTAAAAACGACCGAAATCAATCATCTTTAAGCCTCTTTAAGCGCTAACAGTGAGCCAAAATTAAAACATTGGAACCAAACTTCGCAGTGGCTAAACCCAACGTGTTTTAGGCGAGCTTTGTGTGTTTCAACGGAGTCAGTCAACATCACGTTTTCTAACATGCTGCGCTTTTGGCTAATTTCTAATTCGCTATAGCCATTTGCCCGTTTGAAATCATGATGCATATTGAACAGTAACTCACCGATTTCGTTGTCTTCAAAATTAAATTTTTCGGAGAGAACCAAAATACCACCTGGTTGTAACCCGCGATAAATTTTTTCGAGTAATAAAAGTCGGTCATCAGGCTTGAGGAATTGCAAAGTAAAATTGAGTACAACCATTGATGCATTTTCAATATTCACATCACGAATATCACCTTCAATCACCTCAACGGGGGTCTTTGCGCGGTAGGCATCAATATGGCGGCGGCATCGTTCTACCATCGCTGGGGAGTTATCGATAGCAATAATTTTACTGTTCTCAACCGTAATATTGCGTCGAATAGAAAGCGTTGCCGCACCTAATGAGCAGCCTAAATCATATACGCGGCTGTTTGGCTTCACAAAACGGCCCGCAAGCATACCAATCATGGTAATAATATTGGAATAGCCAGGCACAGAGCGCTGGATCATATCGGGGAATACTTCGGCGACTTTTTCATCAAATTGCCAATCACCAAGGTTAGCAATCGGTGCGGAAAAAAGACTGTCTTTGTGGTTTGGATCCTGACTTGACATAAGTTCTGTATTAATAATCAAACAAAAGTAGTGGGGGATTGTATCAGAAAGGTAGCACAGTGAAAATCAATCCATTGAGAATGAAATAATGAGGCGGCACATTAAGTCGTGCCGTAGAAGAGCACTAAAGATTAAATGAAACGATTTGTAGCCATGGCAGATAATAAGTATTGGCGATAACCATTAATGCCATCGAAAGATAAGTTGCAACCATACCTGAGCGGCGATAAGAGTAATCATGGTTTTTTAAGCCATAAGAATGGAGTAACCGACCTGCAATTAAAATTAAACCACAAATGTGGATCATCCAAACTTGAGCACCGTTCATCTCCATTAAAAGTAATAAAATAAGGGAGATAGGTATGTATTCAATGGCATTGCCATGAACACGAATTGCGGTTTGCAGTTCATAAAAACCACCATCCCCATAGGCTATACGGTACTGGTTACGTAGCTTCACAACATTTAAAGATAATCTAAGCAGCAGTAAGGCACCCAGTACAGCGTACAAAGAGCTGACCATTTTTTACTCCACCATAAAACGAATCAAATTATGAAAACACCTAAAAATATAAGTTATAGTAATGGGTATTAACGATATTTTCTAAATTGTAAATCCTAAAATGCCGTTCGACAAATGAATTAACAACTTTTTTGGGTAATCACGTAGCGTTACTTGACTAAGCCATCTTGTTTTAATTGGGATAGAACCGCGGCGGCTGTCGTTGAACATCGAGGTAAATCTTCACTGGTAAACCACGCTAACTCAGCAATTTCAGCGGCAGGTTGCGGTATTCCTTGGTAATCTGCAAAATAGCAGCGAATACGCACTTGTGTGCCACCGTCTTTACCATCAGCAAGTCCTATAAACTCACTATAAAAGCCAATAGAGCCAGGTACTAAGTTTAACGTCAATTCTTCTTCAATTTCACGACATAAAGCTTGCTCATCACTTTCACCTTGCTCGCGCTTTCCGCCTGGGATGTAAAATAAGCTTTTATTGTGTGAGCGTACCATGGCAACTTTATTTTCAGACAAAGCAATTAACCCAAGTTTATCAATAATTTTATCACTCATAATTTTGCTACTCTTGTTATTTCCGATGGTTAGTTTGCTCAATTTGGTTGAGATAAAATAAAGCCATTAAGCAGGAAGTAAGCCCACTTAATGACTATCAAGGATTAAAATTTATTTCTTTTCAACGATTTTTACAAGTTCATAGCGGATGCTTGGTGCATCAGCTGGTGGGTTTGGTACATCAAATTGTTTAACTTGTAAGACGTAAGAGAAGCCTGGTTGATATTCAAAACCTTGAATAGAACTATAGAATAACTGCCAGTCATCATTTGGGTTTTCTTTGACTTTCATACACTTCATTGGAGCAACACCCACGCAGTCAGCGAGTGTGGAATCGATGTAAAATGTTTTATTGTTATCAATATCTGCAGTTTTCACAGTTTGGCATCCAACAAGCAGCATCAGCATAGATGAAGCAATTAACAGTTTTTTCATGTGTGATCCTTAAGCAGCAGATGATTAATTAGGTTGATTACTGAGTTAATTGGATTATAGCAAACTGAAAAAGGTAACAATTCCTAAATCGACCTAATTCCCAGAATGTCTAAGCTATTAAGTTATAAAAAGGGATGAAGGTCTTACTCTGTAAGCTTCGTGTACTTTTTGTGCAGCAATAAGTGATATTAGAAATAAACCTTTGCCATAATATATACATGGCGTCTTTAGTCCCTTAAAATCAACTTAACCATATTCCTCATTTAACCCTGTCTAGCTAAGGGTGGTAATCACAATGAAGTTGATGAACAACCATAAAAATGATGAAAATATGATTAAAAACAAAATGGTTTAGGCGATAAGCGGTATTCGCAACTATTTGTCTAACAGAATTTCCTGTATAATGTCTGCCTTTTTGACATTCTGAATTTTCAGCCCGTGTTTCGCAAATAGGGTTCAGCAAAATGCCAAAATCCCGCAGCAAGCAAAAGCACAACAGCTGAGTAAAAGGATATTGTATGCGTACTAATTATTGTGGGCAGTTAAGCATTGCTCACGAAGGCCAACAGGTCACTCTTTGTGGATGGGTAAACCGCCGTCGCGACTTAGGTGGTTTGATTTTTATCGATATGCGTGACCGTGAAGGCATCGTTCAAGTTTTCTTCGATCCAGATCGTAAAGACATATTTGAAAAAGCGTCAGAGCTGCGTAATGAGTTCTGTATCCAAATCACAGGGACAGTACGCGCGCGTCCAGATAGCCAGAAAAATAAAGATATGGCGACTGGGGAAATTGAAATTTTTGCGCAAGAGCTTTATGTATTCAATAAATCAGAACCGTTGCCACTCGATAGCAACCAAACAAATACAGAAGAGCGTCGCTTAAAATACCGCTACCTAGATTTACGCCGTCCTGAAATGTCTGAGCGCTTACGCACTCGTGCGAAAATTACCAGTTTTGTCCGTAATTTCATGGATACAGAAGGCTTCGTTGATGTTGAAACGCCAATGTTAACTAAAGCAACGCCTGAAGGCGCTCGTGACTATTTAGTTCCAAGCCGTGTTCATAAAGGTAAATTTTACGCGCTGCCACAGTCTCCACAACTGTTTAAACAGTTACTGATGATGTCTGGCTTTGACCGCTATTATCAAATCGTAAAATGCTTTCGTGATGAAGATTTACGAGCAGACCGTCAACCTGAATTTACTCAAATCGATGTTGAAACCTCATTTATGACCGCAGAGCAAGTACGCGAAATCATGGAACGCATGATCCGCAATCTCTGGTTAGACGTGAAAAATGTTGATTTAGGCGATTTCCCAATCATGACGTTTGCAGAAGCAATGCGTCGTTATGGTTCAGATAAACCAGACCTTCGTAACCCAATGGAACTGGTGGATGTTGCTGATATCGTTAAAGATGTTGAGTTTGCCGTATTCTCTGGTCCTGCGAATGATCCGAAAGGCCGTGTTGCGGCATTGAAAGTGCCTGGCGGCGCAGCAATGACCCGTAAACAAATTGACGAATATGGCCAATTCGTGGGTATATATGGTGCGAAAGGGTTGGCTTGGATGAAAGTCAACGAACGTGCTAAAGGAATAGAAGGTATTCAAAGCCCAGTCGCAAAATTCCTCAATGAAGAGGTGATTAACCAACTGTTAGACCGTACTGGTGCAGCGGATGGCGATATCATTCTGTTTGGTGCAGGTGCGAAAAATGTGGTCACAGATTCAATGGGTGCACTGCGTTTGAAAGTGGGGCGTGATTTTGAACTGACAGATCTAAATAGCTGGCAGCCACTGTGGGTCATCGATTTTCCAATGTTTGAAGAAGATGGGGAAGGTGGTTTAACCGCGATGCACCATCCATTCACATCGCCGAAAGATTTCTCACCAGAAGAGCTAGCAAGTAAACCAGAAGATGCTGTTGCCAATGCTTATGATATGGTGATTAACGGTTATGAAGTGGGTGGCGGTTCAGTGCGTATTCACCGTAATGAAATGCAGCAAACCGTGTTTAGCATTTTAGGTATTAATGAAGAAGATCAACGTGAAAAATTTGGTTTCTTATTAGACGCACTGAAATACGGCACACCACCACACGCAGGTTTAGCTTTTGGCCTTGACCGTTTAGTGATGTTATTGACTGGAACGGATAACATCCGTGATGTTATCGCTTTCCCGAAAACAACCGCTGCGGCTTGTTTAATGACGAATGCACCAAGCTATGCAAACCCAGACTCGTTGACAGAGTTGGCGATTGCTGTTGTGGCGAAAGACGAAGAGTAAGACGGCGAATGACCGCATTTAAGTGCCCTGAATCGGTATTAGTCATCATCGTGGCTGAAACAAGCGGTCGGGTGCTAATGCTACGGCGTAAAGATGATCCAGACTTCTGGCAGTCCGTGACTGGAAGTCTGGAACCTAACGAAAAACCGTATGAAACTGCGTGTCGTGAAATCAAAGAAGAGACAGGTTTTGACGTTAAACAAAACGGCTTGCAAGACTTGTCCCATAGCATCATCTTTGAAATTTTTCCGCATTTCAGGCATCGTTATGCACCGAATGTAACACATTGCAAAGAGCACTGGTTTAAAATGGTGCTAGATGAAGAACACATGCCATTACTGACTGAACATACAGAGTTTCGTTGGTTAAGCCCAAATGAAGCGGCAAAACTTACTAAATCATGGAGTAACAGTCAGGCTATTTTAGAATTTGCTAATTAATTATTGTATTGACGTTTTTGGAGATATTTCATGGCAGGTCATAGTAAATGGGCCAATACCAAACACCGTAAAGCAGCCCAAGATTCTAAGCGCGGTAAGATTTTCACAAAAATTATTCGTGAACTTGTCACTGCTGCACGTTTAGGTGGTGGTGATACTGGCACTAACCCACGTTTACGTGCCGCAGTAGATAAAGCATTATCAAATAACATGACTCGTGACACCTTAAACCGTGCAATTGCACGCGGTGTGGGTAATGATGAAAGTGATAATATGGAAACCATCATTTATGAAGGTTATGGTCCTGGCGGTACTGCTGTTATGGTTGAGTGCTTAAGTGACAACCGTAACCGTACCGTATCTGAAGTGCGCCACGCGTTTACTAAAACAGGTGGTAACTTGGGAACAGATGGTTCAGTCTCTTATTTATTTACCAAACGTGGTGTTATTACTTATGCACCAGGTGTGGATGAAGATGCATTGATGGAAGCGGCGCTTGAAGCGGGTGCGGATGACGTTGAGACCTATGACGACGGTGCAATCGATGTTTACACTACCTTTGAAACATTTGGTACGGTTAAAGATGCATTAGATGCAGCAGGCTTTACGAGCGAAGCGGCTGAAGTTTCAATGATCCCATCGATCACAGCAGAACTTGATGCTGAAACGGCACCAAAATTGATGCGCCTTATCGACATGTTAGAGGATTCTGACGACGTTCAAGAAGTTTACCATAATGGTGATATTTCTGACGAAGTCGCAGCGACACTGTAATCAGTGACGTACTATTTTACATCTGTAATCTAGTCCCTCCGCGTAGAGAAAGCGGGCTGACCCAGCCTGTTTTCTCTAACGCCTTTGTTCTTCTTTCTTTTTCTTCTACTATACTTTTTATATTCCATGGATAACATTAAGAATCAAATAGCTATTTAATTGAAATAGATAGTATTATGCTACTAAGTAGAATGATGAATAAATAGCATTTAATAATAAGAGGTACAAATCGATTCTTTATGGCAATTATATTAGGAATTGACCCTGGTTCTCGTGTCACTGGCTACGGCGTTATTCGCCAACAAGGTCGGCAATTACTGTATCTAGGCAGTGGTTGTATTCGCACTCAGGTTGATGATTTACCAAGTCGTCTGCAACGTATTTATGCGGGGGTCTCGGAAATTATCACACAATACCAGCCCGACGTTCTTTCTATCGAACAAGTCTTTATGGCAAAAAACCCAGATTCAGCGCTCAAATTAGGCCAAGCACGTGGCGTCGCGATAGTTGCAGCGGCAAATTTGAGTATTCCAGTGTTTGAATATGCGGCTCGCCAAGTTAAACAAACGGTTGTTGGGACAGGAGCCGCTGAAAAAAGCCAAGTACAACATATGGTTAAATCAATACTCAAGCTGTCCGCTAACCCACAATCCGATGCTGCGGATGCGTTGGCGATTGCGATTACACATTGCCATTTTAATCAGAACTTATTAAAAATGGGTGATCCTCGTTTAGTATTAACGCGTGGGCGGTTAAGGTAGAAGTTTGTCTGAAAGCTGACGGTATGAAAACAAATAGCTTGCAACTGGATATGCATCCAGCCCTTTTTGTGGTATAAACAGCACTATTAATAACTTTGGCTAAACAGATTTCGTCTTAGGCCATAATAGAGGAATTCAATGTGATTGGTCGTTTACGTGGTATCGTATTAGAAAAGCAACCACCAATAGTTTTATTAGAACTTCAAGGGGTAGGTTATGAAGTTCATATGCCAATGACGTGTTTCTATGAATTACCTGATATTGGGCAAGAAGCGATTGTTTTTACACATTTTGTTGTTCGTGAAGACGCCCAATTACTATATGGTTTTAACGATAAGCAAGAAAGAGCACTGTTCAAAGAATTAATCAAAGTTAACGGTGTTGGGCCTAAGCTTGCATTGGCAATTTTGTCTGGTATGTCAGCACAACAATTTGTTTCTGCAATTGAACAAGAAGCGATTGCATCATTGGTTAAGTTACCAGGGATTGGTAAAAAAACAGCCGAACGTTTAGTTGTTGAAATGAAAGACCGTTTCAAAGGGTTGAATGGTGATTTATTCAATCAAACCAGTGAGATCAACTTACCTAATGTGAATAGTAAGGTACCAAGTACTGCTGATATCGAAGCAGAAGCAGCGGCGGCATTAATTGCATTGGGCTATAAGCCACAAGAAGCGAGTCGCATGATAAGCAAAGTCGCGAAGCCAGGCAGTGATTCTGAAACATTAATCCGTGATGCCTTACGTGCAGCACTCTGATTAAGAGGCCATTGAGATGATTGAAGCAGATCGCTTAATTACTGCTGAAGTTTTACAGTCGGATGAAGAAGCCATTGATCGTGCGATTAGACCAAAATTACTCAGCGAGTATATTGGTCAGCCACAGGTTAAAGATCAAATGGAGATTTTTATCCAAGCAGCCAAAATGCGGGGTGATGCTCTCGACCATCTGTTGATTTTTGGCCCCCCAGGGCTGGGTAAAACAACCCTCGCAGGGATTGTTGCTAACGAATTAGGCGTAAATTTACGGACAACCTCAGGGCCTGTATTGGAAAAAGCAGGTGATTTAGCTGCGATGCTAACCAACTTAGAGCCACATGATGTGCTCTTTATTGATGAAATTCACCGCCTCTCACCTGTTGTTGAAGAAATTCTTTATCCTGCAATGGAAGACTACCAATTGGATATCATGATTGGTGAAGGGCCTGCGGCGCGTTCCATTAAAATTGATTTACCGCCATTTACGTTAATTGGTGCAACAACGCGGGCTGGGTCACTAACTTCCCCGTTACGTGATCGGTTTGGTATCGTACAACGCCTTGAATTCTATCAGGTTGCGGACTTACAGTATATTGTCAAACGTAGCGCCCAATATATGGGGCTTGATATCACCGAAGAAGGTGCCATGCAAGTTGCCATGCGCTCTCGCGGCACGCCACGTATTACAAATCGCTTGTTACGTCGTGTACGTGATTTCGCACAAGTTAAAGGTGATGGCTCTATTGATGAGCTAATCGCAAACCAAGCTTTGGATATGTTAAATGTCGATGCAGCAGGCTTTGATTACTTAGACCGTAAGCTACTCGTGGCGATTATCGATAAATTTATGGGTGGTCCTGTTGGTGTGGATAACTTAGCAGCAGCAATTGGGGAAGAACGTGAAACAATCGAAGATGTTTTAGAACCTTATTTAATTCAACAAGGTTTTATCCAACGTACTCCTCGAGGACGAATGGCGACAGCGCATGCGTATAACCATTTTGGTTTAACGCCAAAAGAGGTGTAACCAATACCCCACCAGCGAATTAAGGTGGGGGAAACTTTACGTGCTGGGTAGCGTTGAGCATTTATCGGGAATTTGGGTCGGTTGTAAAATCGATATCAATATCATCCGTGTCTTTCGGTAAACCATAATCTAGAATACTGTACAAGTTCAGGTTCGATGATGATTTACATGCTTTTTTACTGATAATTTTGTCACCTTTGTAGACAACAACACCTTGATAATACCAACCTTTACCCTCCCCATCATAAAGTACATAATTATAATTACCATTCTGAAAACGAATGTAGACTGAGCTTGCACCACCGATAAACATCCCTTCTCCGACAAAAATATTCTCTTTACCTTTTGTATTGGTGGGCAGAGTAATCTCAGTTTTACCTAAGGTTCCATAACGATAGACAGGGGGTTTGCCTTTTTCTATAACAACGCTAACTAATTTGTTATTTTCTAACTGGCATGAGTATTCTATTGCGCTTGCCGATGCTGAAAATAACCCTAGAGCAACCAAAAAGGTGAGGGACTGCTTCATGTTACCATCCTGTGATTTAAATTACTCTTTGTGAGTATGGATAATCGGTAAAGGAAAAGCCATTTATATTAATTAAGTTTATATAAATAAAAACGCCGTTGTTCAAAATAAACAACGGCGTGGATAAACTTTTAAGTTATCAATTAGTTTTTTGCTTTAACTGTTAAGCTGAGCACAAATAAAACGGCAGAAACCAAAACAACCGATGGGCCAGCAGGGGTATCATAAAATGCCGAAAAGGTTAATCCACCCGTGACCGATATCATACCAATTAACACCGCAATAAATGCCATTTGCTCAGGTGTACGTGCAAAACGACGAGCGGTAGCGGCTGGAATAATCAGAAGTGAAGTAATAATTAGTGCACCAACAAACTTCATGGCGATACCGATTGTTAATGCAGTGACTAACATCAATAATAAACGTAAACGTTGAATATTGATGCCATCGACAAAAGCAAGCTCAGGACTAACGGTAATGGATAAAAGCGCTCGCCAGCGATAAAAAAGTAACCCGCAAACGACAATCACACCAATAAAGATCATGATAATATCTTCATAGTTAACAGAGAGAAGATCACCAAATAAGTAAGCCATTAGGTCAACACGTACATTAGCCATTAAACTTACGACCACTAAACCGAGTGATAACGAGCTGTGAGCCATAATTCCGAGTAATGTATCAACGGCAAGTTGTGGACGTTTTTCAAGCCAAACTAAAATTAGTGCAAGTAAAAGGGTAACGGCAACGACAGCATAAAAAGGGTTAATATTTAGTAATAACCCAAAGGCAACACCCAATAAAGAAGCATGTGCTAAAGTGTCACCAAAATAGGACATGCGACGCCAAACAACGAAAGAGCCTAATGGCCCCGCTGCAATCGCAAGTAACATGCCCGCTATCCAGCCAGGTAATAATAACTCAATCATGCTTGCAGTCCTTGCTGTGTTGATGGCTACGAATAATATTACCTTCTAAATCATGTTGGTGATTATGTTGATGGCGATATACCCCTAATTGTTGCGCACCGCGATACCCAAACATAGCAACAAATTCAGGGTGATTGGACACCACATCAGGTGCACCTGAACAACAGATATGGCCATTAATACAGAGTACTTTATCTGTTTTTGCCATCACTAGGTGTAAGTCGTGAGAAACCATAAGTACGGCACAGCCAAGCTCTGTTCTTAATTGATTAATTAAGTCATACAAAGCAACTTGACCTGTAATATCAACACCTTGCGCAGGCTCATCCAGTACGAGCAAGTCAGGTTTGTTGAGCAATGCACGTGCGAGTAAAACGCGTTGAGTTTCACCACCCGATAACTTTTGCATCGGTTGCTCTAGAAGATGAGTCGCATTAACACGCTCAAGAGCAGGTAATAAATGTTCTTGGCGAACACCTAGCTTGAGTAACATAAAACGCTTTACTGTTAGGGGGAGCGTTGTATCTAAATGCAATTTTTGAGGAACATAGCCAATAGCAAGTGATGAGGCACGTTCAATTGAGCCTGAAGTTGGGGGAAGTAACCCAAGAACAACACGTACTATGGTTGATTTTCCTGCACCATTTGGCCCTAAAAGCGTCACAATGTCTCCTTTGTTAAGTTCAAAGGACACATCTTTAAGGACTTGCTTGTCACCAAATGAAACAGAAATTTTATTTAAAGTCAGTAATGGTTGCATATGAAAAACATCTTGCAGAAATCATGTTGTGTTATATTATAACATTTCAAAATTAAAATCACGGAAAAAGACTGCTATGATACATAAATCGAAACACATTGCCCGTAAATTTCTTTTCGGAGCTGTGGCGACCTCCGTATTGAGTGCAACATTGGTGTCTACCTCAAATGCGGATGTGGTAACATCGATTCGTCCATTGGCTTTTATTGCCTCAGGTATTGCTGATGGCGTGACGGAGACACAAGTTCTACTGCCAGACGGTTCATCCCCGCATGATTACGCATTAAAACCTTCTGATTTGAAAAAAATTAAACAAGCAGACTTATTTGTGTGGGTTGGACCTGATCTCGAAATGTTTTTACAGAAGCCTATCAATACGTTACCTCAGAATAAACGTCTGGCACTAGCGGAACAGACAAACATTAAATCACGACTTATGGCCGAGTCTCATGAAGATGAACATGACCATGAACACTCGGATGAAGCTAATCATGACAAGGATCACGAACATCATCACCATGGTGAGTATAATATGCACATCTGGTTATCCCCAGAGATCGCAAATTTCGCTGCACAGGACATTCATGATCGTTTAGTAGAGCTTTATCCTGATCAAAAAGATAAGCTAGACGTAAACCTTCGTAAATTCAGAGAAAATATGGCGCAAAGTGATAAAAAAATTGCTAGTATTTTGCAGCCAGCTCGAAACAAGGGTTATTTTGTTTTTCACGACGCTTATGGCTACTTTGAAAAACACTATCAACTCGCTCCTTTGGGGCATTTTACGATAAACCCAGAAATACAGCCTGGTGCGCAGAAATTACATCAAATACGAACACAATTGGTTGAGCATAAAGCGCAATGCGTTTTTGCTGAGCCACAATTCAGGCCTGCAGTAATTGAAAGTGTAGCGCGTAATACGGGAGTCAAAATGGGAACTCTCGACCCACTCGGAATTGGGCTGGTACTTGGACCAGATAGCTACATGCAGTTTTTGACAAACTTGTCGGAACAATATGCCAGCTGCCTGAATTAAAAATAGAAGGAATTGTTTAAGTGCAGCAAATGGCCAAAGGTCTGGCTCAGGTATATGGTAGCCTGTCTAGAACTCATAAAATCGTATTAAGTACGCTTACAGTCGCTACCATGGCCGTCGCAATTTGGCGGCCAGTTCATGTTCCAACGACTTCTGAAAATGATGGTATGCCTGATACCATCATTCCTCTAGCGTTATTACCTTCCACTGATGCCACTGACGATATTATTCAAGATAGTAGTGATCAATTACCTGACGAAGGTCTTGCAGATACCGAAGCAGAAGCAGATGGTGCGGAGGGGGAGACAACGCCGTTAGCCCATGAATATGTTGTTGCAAGCGGTGATAACTTAACAACAATTTTAACTCAGTTTGGTATTGAAGCTGGGGATGTTGCAACACTTTCGAATCAACATAAGTCACTGAGAAACCTAAAAATAGGTCAGGCACTAAATTGGTCTTTGACAGAGCAAGGTGAATTAGAATCACTAACATGGGAAGTGAATCGCCGTGAAACGCGGGTATTTAACCGAGTAGGCACGACGAATAAATTCGAAGAGGTTAAGCAAATTCGTACTGGCGAATGGACGAACAGTATTTTAAAAGGTACTGTTGATGGTTCTTTTGCACAAAGTACCAGTAAAGCAGGTTTAACACGTAATGAAGGCCGTGAAGTTATTAAAGCGCTACAATGGCAAATTGATTTTCGTAAATTGAAAAAAGGCGATAAATTTAGTGTGTTAATGAGCCGTGAAATGCTCAATGGCCGCAGCGAACAAAGCCAGCTTGTTGGTGTACGTTTGCAAACTAATGGTAAAAGCTATTATGCGTTCCGAGCTGAAGATGGCAAATACTATGATAGCGAAGGGAATGGCTTAGAACGTGGTTTCCTGCGTTTTCCAACAGCGAAACAATTTAGGGTTTCTTCCCAGTTCAATCCTCGTCGTGTCAATCCAGTAACAGGGCGTGTTGCACCACATAAGGGTGTAGACTTTGCAATGCCAGTAGGGACACCCGTTTTAGCAGTTGGTGACGGTGAGGTGATTGTGTCGAAATACAGTGGTGCTGCGGGCAACTTTATTGCTATTCGTCATGGTCGCCAATATACCACTCGTTATATGCATTTACGTCAATTACTTGTTAAACCTGGTCAAAAAGTCAAACGTGGTGACCGCATCGCATTGTCAGGTAATACAGGGCGCTCGACAGGGCCGCACTTGCATTTTGAAATGTGGGTAAATCAGCAAGCGGTTAATCCTTTAACTGCCAAATTACCAAGTTCAGGTGGGTTAACAGGTAAAGAGCGCAAAGAATACTTAGCGTTAGTTAAAGAAACAAAACCTCAACTGAAGCTGTAATAAATTCTTCTCCTTTCATAACTGGCAGGTACTTGTATCTGCCAGTTTTTTTTGAAATGCTTCCATAAATCATTATTTTAAGCTATAAAAATATAGCCATTATTCACTTGAGTGCAGTATGAATAAAGATAAAGACACAGACAGTAAAAAAGGCTATGTGCCAACATTTCATCGTTCTTATTTATTGCCAAAATATTGGGGTGTTTGGTTGGGAGCCGCTGTATTTGCAGGGCTTGCTTATATACCTGTTAAAATTCGTGACCCGATGCTGGCTAAAATAGGCAAATGGGTGGGCAGAATAGCCAAAAGTGCTCGTCGTCGTGCGAAGATCAACTTACTTTATTGCTTTCCTGAGTACACGGAAGAGCAAAGAGAAGATTTAGTTGATCGCATGTTTGAAACTGCACCGCAGTCTTTTGTCATGTTGGCGGAATTGTGCCTACGAGGGGCAAATAAAACGTTAGCACGTACACATTGGCATAATGAAGAAATCATTCAGCGGTTAAAAGAACAACAAAGTAATGTGATTTTTATGGTGCCACATGGGTGGGCAGTCGATGCACCTGCGATGTTATTAGCGGCAAAAGGCCAGCAAATGGCCGCAATGTTTCACCATCAAAAGAATCCTGTTGCAGATTATCTTTGGAACAAAGCGCGCTATCATTTTGGTGGCCGCCTCCATTCGCGAGAGGCGGGGATTAAGCCATTTATCGCATCCGTGAGGCAAGGGTACTGGGGATTCTATCTTCCTGATCAAGACCATGGTGAGGAACACAGTGAATTTGTTGATTTCTTTGGTACATACAAAGCGACACTTCCTGCAATTGGTCGTTTAATGAAAGTATGCAAAGCGAAAATTGTGCCGCTATTTCCAGTATATGATCATAAAACTCATCAATTACACATTTATATTCGTGAGCCAATGGATGACATTGATGGGAAAGACGATGAGTATATAGCACGTAGGATGAATGAAGAGCTTGAATACCTCGTCTTGCCTAGCCTTGAACAATATACATGGATTTTAAAACTATTGAAAACGCGCAAAAAAGGGGAGATAGAACCCTATCAACGTAAGGATCTGTACCGGTAGTGCGACTTAAACGTTACAATTGAAACCATCACATTACTGTGGTGGTTTTTTTTCGCTAAGAATCATGATATTCAAGCCCAATGTGTTTTTATAATTTTATAAGTTTTAACATGAAAATTTAACATAAGGTAGGGTAATCCTAGGTTAAAATATTTATTTTTAGACTTACTTCTAAAATTAAAAAATTCACGAAGATAATCCATATATAATATTTCATTCTCAATTTATTGAAATTTAAAGAAATATTTTTATTTATTGTCATTTGCATTCCATAAATTAACCTCATTTTCTACGTCAAAAACCATATTTCCCTTTTTAAATGCTTTTAAAGAGTAAGTAAACTTTATCTATTTGATGATTTGATAAAGTTTATCTATGTTATAGTTTAATGTTTTACATATTTATATTTAATGTAATTCTTCATATACATTGATTTTTTGAACAAAACAGAAATCTAACCTTTATGTCTAATCTATAACACGCATTTAAAATCGACTTAATAAGCCAGATGATTGAGGGCAATAATACGGGTTATAGGTAAAATAAATTTCAGTTAGGGAGTGCGTTAAGCGGAAGACTAATATATTTATCTATCATCATGACTGGAAAAAAACATGCTGGTTTTGCTAAACCCTCAAAATTAGAGATAAATGTGATGAAAAATGGATGTTTAGGCTAACATTATTAAATTAGCACGCACAGATCATGGTTTCTACCGTTGACTATTGTGCTATATTTCATTTTTTATATGAGTTTTTTTAAATGTGAAGCATTTAATGTTAATTTATTATCATAAAAAGACTAACTATTAATGATAATGCAGGGGGGTAATTTATTCTATTATGATTAGAATTATGTTATTTTTATGATTAAATATAGATGGTAATTTAATCGTATAAAGAGAAATTTAATGATAAAGTAAAAAAACAAATTATATTAAAATAAAAATTAAATAGTTTATTTCTATTTGTTATTTTAAATGAAAAATAAAAAGTCTATTGTTTTTATTTATTAAGTTTTAAATTAATTAAATATTATTGATTTTCATTTGATTTTTTAATTGTTAATAAATAAGAAACAATTGACCATTTAAAAACTAATGTTTTAATTTTTAAGAAAATTAACTTAAAAAAAACTAAACATATGTTTGTTAATTAACCTCTATGTATAAATACCTATTAACGCATTTAAAATATATTGCTATATTTTAATGGAATTAAAAAAATAACTTCAGGCTAATACTTGGAGAGATTATGGAAAAAACCCGAACGACATTAGATCAATGGATTACTTTACAAGCTGTCGTTGACTATGGTGGCTTTGCTCAAGCAGCTGAAATTTTGCATAGAACACAATCATCAATTAGTTATACGATTAGCAAATTAGAGCAAACATTGGAACTTGAGATATTTTCTTTAGAGAGACGCCGTGCAGTACTCACTAAACAGGGCGAACAACTTTTAGCATTATCTAGGGAGGTTACAAATAAAGCAATTTCATTAGAAGAGTTGGCTAAATCATTGAATTATGATGGTAATGGAAAAATTAATATTGTAATGGACTCTTTGTATCAAAGTGATGAAATACTTGAAAAAATAGGACAGTTCACACGTCTAAGAAAGGATTATGATATTGATTTTAAAAGAGTTTCATTAGATAGGGCCGATGTGCTATCACTGAAAAATTATGATTTGCTCATTACTCATCATAAAATTGAGTCTTTAAACCCAATTTATTTAGAGCAAGTTGATGCTATTTTAGTGACAAGCCCAGACCATAAATTACAATCATGTAATGAGTCTAATGTGCTGAATTTATTAGAAAAAACAACACATATCGTTCTGCTTCCTGCTTTTGGTGAAGTTGAGAAAAGCATTCAGACAATTAATGTAGCTAACGTTGAAATAGCGGTAAAATTAACTGAAAATTCAGTTGGATATTCATGGTTACCTAAAAATCTAATACAGGATGAGCTGAATAATAATTCACTAAAAGAGCTGAGAATTGCAAATAAAAGCAATGAATATCGCTTTTATATGTATTTGAATAAAAATTCAATGGTGAGTGATATTTTAAAATATTACCTTATCGATAATGATAAAAATAAATAAATACATCTTTTTTTGAATGATAAAAATAAACATAAAAATTTTAGATGTAATTTAAAAAAATTCAATGTATCAATTTGTTAACTTAACTAAAGGTAAATGGTATATTCCGTCCGCACTCCCAATATGAGTAATGCAATTATTCATTAAGTAATAATTAATAATTAAAGATCTATATTATAGGAACTATTATGAGTATTCTAAAAAAATCCCTAACAGTAATAGGGGTGGCTTTAGCTGTAACATCTGCGTCAACCGTTTTAGCTTCAGGTACAATTAATTTTACTGGAGAAATAACAGATATCGCTTGTACAGTAGATAGCAACTCTAAAAATTTAAATGTTGACCTTGGGAAAGTTTCATCAAAAAGCTTAGCTGCACAAGGTGAAGTTGCTGGACTAAAGGATTTTACAATTAAGCTTGTTGATTGCCCAGCTAACTCTAAAGTGACAGTACGTTTTGGCGGCACACGTGATACGGCTGACCGTGACATTCTTGCGATCAACCAAGCTGCGGGCGTTGCTAAAAATGTGGGTATCGCTTTATTTGAAAAAGATGCAACGACACAAATTAAACTGTTTGAAGATTCAAAAGAAGTTGAATTTGATGGTGCAACAGTCGATTTAGACTATGTTGCTCGTTATAAAGCAACGGGCGCTGCAACCGCAGGTCCTGCAAACAGCAGTGCAGTTTATAGTATTCAATACCATTAATACTATTAGAGGGTGGTATTCGCCACTCTCTATCTTTCCTTAAATCCAGGCTGTGTTTATGAAAAGAATATTACTTTCAGTATTTTTATTTACGTTCACTATGTCCAATTTTTCTTACGCAGCAGGTATTAGCGTTGGGGGAACACGATTTGTTTATGAAGAGAATAAACGTGAAATTGATATTCCAATTTATAATAGTGATAAAGAAAAACCATTTTTAATACAAAGTTGGGTATCACCCTATGAAGGTGAAGGAAAAATGCCATTTATAGCGACGCCACCTTTATTTAGGATTGAACCTAACACAAATGGTTCTGCACGTATTTCATATATAGGCGAGCCAATAGGGGCTAATCAGGAAAAACTGTATTTATTGAATATCAAATCTATACCACCAAAGGATAGTGGAATAGAAAACGAATTACAGATAATTATTAACTCACAGTTTAAATTATTTTTGCGTTCAAAAGATATTGAGCCATTCGACTTCGAAAAGGTTTTTTTAGTAAAAAAAACCGATGGAATTATGATTAATAATCAAACACCTTACCATTTGTCGATAAAAAATATATTAGTGAATGGCAATGTGGTAAATGGCAAAAACCTAATTTACCCATTTAACAACGATTATATTCTTAAGAAAAATATGAACAATGATAATTCTATAGTGGTGCAATTTATTAATGATTATGGCGCCATTATTGAGAAAAAAAACAAGTAAGAGTATATAAAAATGTCAGTTGCCTGCGCGAAAAATAAGCTAGCCTATTCTAAAATATTTATACCTATCAGCATGGTGATTTATACAAATAGTGCTATTTCTGAAGATATATTTGATATTAATGCAATTAATACAGGCATTGAAAGCCAAGTGGCGGACGTTAATAGTTTAGGCTACCTTTCGCAAGTCGGTGGACAACTGCCAGGTACTTACTATGTCGATATCTATATAAACAATAATTTAGTTGTGAACAAGAGCATAACCTTTGTTTATGACAATAAAATAAAAAAGCTCATCCCTGAAGTGACAAAAAAAATGTTATTAGAATGGGGGGTGAAAAATTCAGTAAGCCAAGAATTCTCAGATATGAATGAGAACGAATATGTGAAAAACATTGAGACACTTATTCCGGGGGCGAAGCTGGGCTATCATTTTGAAGTTAATCAATTGCAATTAAGTATTCCTCAAATTGGGTTAGAGAATACGAGCCGTGGTTACGTTGAACCAAGTGAATGGGACGACGGAATTAATGCCGCGTTTGTTAATTATACAGCAAGATATAACAAGTATTGGTATAAAGACAGAGATAACAATAATAACTCATTTCTAGGTTTGAGAAGTGGCATTAATTTAAATGCATGGCGGCTAAGAAATCATAGTACATACAGTAAAACGATGGATGAAAGCCATTGGAATAACCTACAAACTTATTTAGAACGGGATATTCGAACATTAAAAAGCCGTTTAACGATTGGCGAAACATCTTCTGATAATGGTGTAATGGAAAGCAACCCGTTTCGTGGGGTTAGATTAGCGTCAGATGAGAGCATGTTACCACAAAGCCAGAGGGGCTTTGCACCTGTTGTAACGGGAATTGCACAGACCAATGCCATTGTGACGGTAAGGCAAAATGGTAATGTCATTTACCAAACGACAGTACCGCCAGGTGAGTTTTCGATTAATGACCTTTACCCAACATCTTATAGTGGTGATTTAGACGTTACTATTGAAGAAACAAATGGTACAACACGTTCTTTTATTCAACCATTTTCAGCTGTGCCAATGATGCAAAGGTCTGGAGCGCTAAAATACAGTCTCGATATTGGTAAATATAATGTTGATAATGCGCGAAGAAATCCTAATTTTGCACAAGCTTCTGCAATTTATGGTTTACCTTATAACATGTCGATATATGGTGGTTTTTTAGTTTCCGCTGATTACCAAGCTTATACAATGGGAACTGGCATCAATTTGGGAAATATTGGCGCTATCTCAACGGATATTACGCAAGCCTCGACAACATTAATTGATAAAACAAAAGCGGATGGGCAATCATATCGCGTTCAATATTCAAAATACCTGCCTGGTACAGGTACATCATTTTCGTTAGCTTCATATCGTTATTCAACAAAAAACTATTATGATTTTTCTTCATCAAATAACTACTTCTACGATATAGGCAGGAAAAAGCAACAATTCCAAGCGTCTATTTCACAGTCATTGGATGGAGTTGGCTATTTTTCCGTCAATGGCTATCAACAGTATTATTGGGATAAGGGCGGTTCAGATAAAAATTTGACAATGAGTTTTAGTTCAAATTACAACGCGATGAACTACAGTGTTGCTTATTCATATATAAAGCAAGACTACTCTAATACAAATGATCAAATGCTTTCGGTGAATTTGAGTATCCCATTTGATATTGGTCAGAAAAATAATTGGGTTAATTATAGTTTTAATACTAGTCGTAAAGGAGATTCAACAAGTTCGCTTAGCTTTAATGGCACACGTTTAGAAGATAATAACCTTCAATACGACCTTACTCAACGTTATAACCATAGCAGAAATGAATACAGTAATTCGATAAGTGCTAACTATATTATTTCTGCAGGAGAATACAGTGCTGGATATAACTATGATCCTAAATATAACTCTGTAGATTTAGGTGCAACAGGTGCGCTGTTACTGCATTCTGGCGGAATGACGGCATCTCGAACAATTTATGACTCAGCGGTATTAGTTAAAGCGGAAGATATCGACAATCTTAAAGTGAATAACTCCCAAGCTTTATATACGGATGCCTCGGGTTATGCGGTTATTCCAACAGTGACACGTTATGAACGTAATAAGGTAAGTGTGGATACTGCCACATTGACAGGAAATAATGATGTTGCAATCAATACGACGACAGTTGTTCCGACACAAGGTGCAATTGTATTAGCAAATTTCCAAGCGAAACGCGGGGCAAGAATTTTATTAAGATTAATGAATAAAGATAATCCGATTGCTTTTGGTACTCAAGTCTTCGTGTTTGAAAAAGATAAACAAGTGACTAGTGGTATTGTAGCCAATGATGGTGAAGTGTATTTAAGTGGTGTACCAGAGCAAAGTTTTATTAAAGTGAAGTGGGGGAATAAACCAGCGCAGCAATGCACTGTGCCGCTTTTATTATCACTAGAGAGTGACAAAATTCAGTTTATAGAACGCGTTTGTGAATAGGAGTTATCATGAAAAAATTAGGTTTAATATTCTGTATTCCTGCGCTTTTATATTCACAATCTGGTTTCGCAGAATATAGAGCTGAATTTGCGACAAGAACAAAAGATGTAGCAAAAACACTTTATGTGCCTCGAACTTTGCCTGTTGGCAGTTTTATTGATTCGGTCGATTTGGGAGGTTACACACCGTGGGTTTGGTGGAATGTCACAGGTCGAACAGAAGTGGGAATTTATCTTACAGGGCTTTCAGCTCCATCAATAAAAATCCCTGGTGTTGGTTATGTGAGAGAGATCAACAGCTCAGGTGTAGGCTATGCGCTTCATGGCACAGTGACAAGCCCTTGTTCAGGAAATGCATATGTTGACGGCGTGAATACTAAAGATGGAAATATTAGCAATAGAATGATTTGTGGTGTTAATTCATCTTCAGCATCCTATTCCGTACAGTTAAGAGCAGATTTTTATAAAGTGGGTGAAAATGTTACAACACAAACATTACCCAGTATTGAGGCTGCAATGCTTATTTTGTACAACAATGGTTTTATTACGTCTGATTCATATGGAAAAACGGAGCCACGAGTCATGATGGGTCCAGTAAAGGTAGTTTCAAGCGGGTGCGAAGTGAAAAATAAAAATATTGATGTTCCTTTTGGAAATGTTAGCAAAACAACTTTTTCAGGCGTGGGGTCAACGAGTCCAGAGAGTCAGAAAAATCTTCAAATACAACTCGATTGTGACCCTATTTCGGCAATTAGGGTAACGTTTATCGGAACACAAGATGCGAGCCAAACACCAGGGGCTATTGCATTGAATGATTTAAGCGACATCAATACCGCGCAAGGTTATGCTATTCAAGTTAAATATAAAGGCGAGCCAATTAAATTGAATCAGCTGATGACTTTAGTCGAAAAAAATAGCAGTGCAGGGTTATATAATATTCCTTTAGAAGCCGCCTATATACAAACACAATCTGCAACGAAAACAGGCAAAGCGAATGGCACATTACAGTTTAATCTACAATATCATTAGCAATGGTAGCTTCTGTATTTAGCAAACAACTAAATGCAGAAGCACACTGTTTTATGCCAAATTTCCTATCAATTAAATGAATTTAACCCTGTATAGTAATGGTCGTTGATAAATAATAATGAAGGTGTAAAAGACAATGGCAATTGATCGTATGGATTGGCACTATGGAGGCGATTACCCTGAAGGGCTTCCTACTGAAAATGGTGGAACGCACATTGGTTTTTACCTGACTTGGATCATTCAAAATAATTTAGTTGGTGAGTTTCACCTTGAAGAATCGGAAGATGAAGTTGAGTTAGTTAAAGCACGAAAAATGGATGGTCGCGAATTCTTAATTTCTATGTGTGATGAAAAATTTATCAGTGAAGATTTAAACGATGAAGGTAATGCGTTCACTGAGTTTTATTACGGGGCAGAAGAAGGTGGGTACTTCGATGATTATGAACGTGTTTTACAAAGTGATTTACCGTCTACTTATCATGTTGAAAATAGTTGGGAAAATTACGATAAAATTGCCGTAATAATTAGCGATGCGTTTGCCAAGTGGAAGAAGGCAAGAGCTTGATGATACGGATATGATAAAGGCAGCGAATAACCGCTGCCTTTTATGTTCGATAACCTAATTCCGCTCAGTTGAACACAGAGGGAAGATTATTCGACTTCTAAGATACGGCAAGTATTAGTGCTTCCTACTGTACCCATCAGGTCACCTTGGGTCACGAGGACGATATCTCCACTCATTAAATAGCCGTTATCACGTAAGCGAGTGACGGCCTCAGCTGCAGCTTCAATACCATCAGTGTGTGTGCTACAGAAAACAGGGGTAACGCCGCGATACAATGAGCACTGGTTCAGTGTTTTTTCGTGACGTGACATAGCGAAAATAGGTAAGCCAGAACTGATGCGGGACATCATACGGGCGGTACGACCTGATTCAGTCATCGCAATAATTGCTTTTACCCCTTTCAGATGGTTAGCTGCGTACATCGTTGACATCGCGATGGCTTCTTCAGGGCTGCTAAATTCAGCATCTAAACGGTGTTTAGACACATTTAAACCAGGCATTTTTTCTGCGCCAAAACAAACTTGTGCCATGGCGGCAACGGTTTCTGCTGGGTACTGACCCGCGGCGGTTTCTGCGGATAACATCACCGCATCCGTGCCATCTAACACTGCATTCGCCACATCCATGACTTCTGCGCGTGTTGGCATTGGGTTTGTTATCATTGACTCCATCATTTGGGTTGCAGTGATAACGACACGGTTTAATTGACGTGAACGGCGGATTAGCTTTTTCTGGACAGCAACGAGTTCAGGATCACCAATTTCCACGCCTAAGTCACCACGAGCGACCATAACAACGTCAGAGGCAAGGATAACTTCATCCATAACTTGGTCATTTGCAACGGCTTCTGCACGCTCAACTTTCGCTACGATTTGGCATTCACAACCTGCGTCACGCGCTAAACGACGCGCATAATCTAAATCTTCCCCTGAACGTGGGAAAGAAACTGCTAAGTAGTCGACATTAATTTTAGCGGCAGTTTTGATATCTTCTTTATCTTTGTCTGTTAACGCTTCAGCAGAAAGGCCACCACCTAATTTATTGATACCTTTATTATTTGATAATTGGCCGCCAACGGTTACTTCCGTAAAGACTTGCAAACCTTGTACTTCACGGACTTTTAATTGAACACGCCCATCATCAAGTAGCAGGATATCACCAGGAACGACATCAGCAGGTAACCCTTTATAGTCGATGCCGACTTTTTGCTGGTCACCTTCACCTTTGCCTAAGTTTGCATCAAGAATGAATTTATCACCGATATTTAAGAATACTTTACCGTCTTTAAACGTAGAAACACGAATTTTAGGACCTTGCAAATCACCGAGGATCGCAACATGGCGACCTAAACGAGCGGCAATTTCACGCACTTTGTTAGCACGTAGCTGATGGTCTTCTGGAGTTCCGTGGGAGAAGTTAAGGCGAACAACATTGGCACCTGCATTGATAATTTTTTCGAGGTTATTATCACGATCAGTAGCTGGACCAAGAGTTGTAACAATTTTAGTTCTTCTAAGCCGTCTAGACATGTATGACTCCGTTGACCTGTAATGGTGTTGATAAAAGAGTGAAACCATTTCACTCCATTTCGAAACCTGTTTACTGCAAATAGGGATGCTGACACGAGCACAGCTATTATATACTGCAAATTTCTTAATGCTATCAGGTCTGTAAAACTATTAAAGTCCGATGAGCACAGAAAGACATTTTATCCTGTCAGTTTTAGCTTTAGACGTTATCAAACCGCGAATCGCGTAAGGCTTCTTTGACACGCTTCAAGTTATCTCTAAATTTTTCACCTCTTCTTAACGTAAATCCAGTTGTTAATACATCAACAACAGCAAGTTGCGCCATTCGAGAAACCATCGGCATGTATATATCAGTATCTTCAGGGACATCAATAATGATAGATAATGAAGCGGCTTGTGCCAGAGGGGCATTTTCTGAAGTGATAGCGATGACCGTTGCATCATTTTGTCGGGCTAATTGAGCCATCTCAACAAGGGCTTTTGTTCTCCCAGTATGGGAAATGAGCACAATGACGTCCCCTTCAGTACTATTCATACAGCTCATACGTTGCATGACAATATCATCAAAATACATGACAGGAATATTAAAGCGAAAAAACTTATTCATTGCATCGTGAGCGACGGCAGCGGATGCGCCGAAGCCAAAAAAACTAATTTTTCGTGCTTGGGTGAGTAAGTCAACAGCTCGATTAATTGCGCCGATGTCAAGCGTATGTTTCACATGATCAAGACCTGCCATCGCGGATTCAAAAATTTTGTGTGTATAGGTGTTTACTGTATCCGTTTCTTCTACATGTCGATTAACGTAGGGGGTGCCATTAGCCAAGTTTTGGGCGAGGCGAAGTTTGAAATCGGGAAACCCTTTGGTATCCATCTTCCGGCAAAATCGGTTAACTGTAGGTTCACTGACATCAGCTAATTGAGCAAGGGTTGCGATACTCAGATGAATAGCGCGCTGTGGCATCCCTAAAATCACTTCAGCCACTTTTTTCTCCGATTTGCTTAAAAAATCGAGGCTGGTTTTCATTTGTTCTAAAATATTCATAATAGCAAAAGCGCCTATTTCATCAAAAGGAGAAATTTTTCTGCCATCACGCTATGTTATGTTTCATTATAAGCTGGCTGTCGTGAGGCAATCACTTAGAGTGAAAATATACTATGTGCGGTAAGTAGGCTATCTGAATGCAGGTGATAAATGGCAGCTTTTTTGTAAACTTTGAAGCGTATCTAATTTTCACCTCAGTAAGTTGACCTCATTTTTTGTCATTTTATTACGGAAGCTGGCTCCTTTCAGTTTTCGTGTTAGTTTTACGGGTAGGATGACATAAAGTGTATAATGGCAGTTAAGAACAATGATATGCTGCTTTTTTCAGCATAAAAACTGTGATCAGTATCATGAAGATTTACTGAGCACTAGCAACAGGGTACATTAGCGGAATTAGGGCTAATTTTAACAAAATTACAATAAGGCCTATCCTAGTTAGGTCTTAGATTCCGCAAATTGAGGAGAACCAATATGGCGGTACATAATGCTGCTCAAGCTTGTGACTTAATTATTTTCGGTACCAAGGGAGATCTCGCGCGTCGTAAGCTGCTTCCTTCTTTATATCAGTTGGAAAAGGCGGGTTACATCCACCCTGACACACGAATTATCGGCGTAGGCCGTGCAGATTGGACACAAGCTGATTATGTCGAATTCGTTAAAGAAGCGTTAGACAAATTCTTAAAAGAAGAACTCGATTCAGCATTGTGGGAAAAACTCAGTGCCCGCTTAGATTTCTGTAATTTAGACGTTAACGAAACAGACAGTTTTGTGCGTTTAGCGGATATGCTAAAGCAAGATTCACACCCAGCTATTCATTACTTTGCCATGCCACCAAGCACATTCGGTGCAATGTGCCAAGGTCTTGGTCACGCAAAATTAAACAAAAAACCAAACCGTGTCGTGATGGAAAAACCATTAGGTACTGATTTGGAATCTTCTCAAGAAATCAATAATGAAGTAGCGAAATACTTTGACGAAAGCCAAGTTTATCGTATTGACCACTATTTAGGCAAAGAAACAGTTTTAAACCTGTTAGCGCTGCGTTTTGCAAACTCGTTGTTTATCAACAACTGGGATAATCGTACGATTGACCATGTGCAAATTACTGTTGCAGAAGAAGTTGGGATTGAAGGCCGTTGGGGCTATTTTGACCAAGCAGGTCAAATGCGCGATATGATTCAAAACCACTTACTGCAAATTCTGACGATGATTGCCATGTCGCCACCTGCCGATTTAACCACTGACCGTATTCGTGATGAGAAAGTCAAAGTGTTGCGCTCATTACGCCGTATTGACCATACCAATGTGCGTGAAAAAGCAGTGCGTGGGCAATACACCTCTGGTTTTGTTCAAGGTAAAAAAGTCCCTGGCTACCTCGAGGAAGAGGGGGCTAACAAGCAGAGTATGACGGAGTCATTCGTTGCGCTACGTGTGGATATCGACGATTGGCGTTGGGCGGGTGTGCCTTTCTATTTACGTACAGGTAAGCGCCTACCAGCAAAATGTTCAGAAGTGGTTGTGTACTTTAAAAAGCCTGCACTGAATATTTTCTCTGAAAGCTATCAAGATTTACCACAAAACAAACTGACTATCCGTTTGCAGCCAGATGAAGGGATTGATATCGAAATTATGAATAAGGCTCCAGGCCTTGATCATAAACACCGTTTGCAAACCACTAAATTGGACTTAAGTTTCTCTGAAACCTTTAATCAAACTCATCTAGCCGATGCCTATGAGCGTCTACTGCTTGAAGCAATGCGTGGTATCCAAGCGTTATTCGTACGTCGTGATGAAGTTGAAGAAGCATGGAAATTTGTTGATTCTATCATGGATGCATGGGCAATGGATAACGAAGCACCAAAACCATATCAAGCGGGAACCTGGGGGCCAATTGCTTCTGTTGCAATGATTGCTCGCGATGGCCGTTCTTGGAATGAATTTGAATAATTATAGGTAAAACAGTTATTCATTGCAGTTAAGCCTCATCTTGAAGTGACCCAATAAATTGGTCATCTTACAGGTGGGGCTTTTTTTTGCATAAAAATCGACTTAATAAGGCACTATCATTGGGGTGTGGGTGATAGGGTCAGGCGTAATTAAACAATTGACATCAAATACTTGCTTAATTAATTGAGCGTTGACGATATCTTGGGGCTTGCCTTGGGCAACAATCGAGCCTTTTACCATGACCACGAGGTTGTCTGCATAACGGCAAGCCTGATTGAGGTCATGCAGTACGGTGACAATAGTACGGCCTTGTTGCTGGTTTAAACGCTGAAAAATATTGAGTAACTCTATTTGATAAGCAATATCAAGGTAGGTAGTTGGCTCATCTAACAGGATAATTTCTGTTTGCTGGGCGAGGATCATCGCAACCCAAACGCGCTGGCGTTGCCCTCCGGACAACGATTCGACAGGGGTATCAGCAAATTCAGTAATACCAGTCAGTTGCATCGCTTCAGTAACCGCGAGTTTATCTTCATTGCGCCACTGGTGCATTAAGCTTTGATGAGGAAAGCGGCCTCTAGCCACTAAGTCCATGGCCGTGATACCTGATGGCGCTTGCATTGTTTGTGGTAACAAGGCTATTTGTTGAGCTAATGTTTTAGTCGAATAGGTTGACAATGGTTGCTGGTCAAGGGAAACATAGCCGGAGCGTGGCGTTAACAAACGGCATAAACTGCGCAGTAAAGTGGATTTACCACACCCATTAGGCCCAATGATGACAGTCACTTGGTTATCAGGGATTATTAATGATATATCATGGCAAATAGGGACGTCATGATAACCGAGCGTTAATGCATGGGTTTGTAACCGACTATTATTATTCATATAATTTCATTGTGCTATTAAAATAAGAGGTGCGTTTTACCTACACCTCTATTTGTTGACGTTAAAAGTAATTTTAGAAACGCAGTTCCATTGTTGCACCTAACATTCTAGGGCGTTGATAAATCGCGGTTTCAATGTTGTTATCTGGGATCAAAATACGTTTATCCGAGTCAAACAGGTTTTGGGCAAATACCGTCGCACGTCCCCACTTAAAGTCATAGCCTAATTGCAGGTTTGCAACCCAAAATGAGTCTATTTTGGATGTTTCATTGTTATTAGCTTGCGAGAAGTAATCACCAGAGAACTGCACATTACCACTGATATCAATGGATGGAGTTAATTGGTATTTTGCACCTACATTTGCAGTGTAATTAGGGGCGCGGGCGAGTTCTTTACCTTCGATTCCACTATTACCAAAGTCTTTAATATTGGTTCGCAATAAACCGAGTCCGGTATTGAGTTCTAATGACTCAACGGGCTGATAGGCAACGCTAAATTCAGCACCATAGGTTTCGACTTTCTTTGCATTACGAATCGTGGTCGAATTGGGCCCTAAATAAAAGGGTAATTGCATATCCTTGTAATCGTTGTAGAACAGGTTGGTCATGATTGATAGCTTGTTATCCAATAAGCTATTACGACCATACAAACTATAGTTCCACACGTATTCAGGGGAATATGTATAGGTGACGATTGGTTTTCCAAGGGTTACCCCTGCACCACCCCCGTTATAACCTCGTCCAATTGCGAACCCAACCGTCTGGTTTTGAGCGGGTTTCCATGCAAAATCGGCTTTGGGTAAGAAGGTGTTATAGGTTTCATCGAAGTCGATATATACCGCGGGGCTTCCACCTTTACGAGTATGCTGCTCTCGTTCAAATCGCCCTGATAAAGTAATATCAACTTCGGGAACTACTGCATAGGTGACAGACCCATAAGCGGAAGCAGTTTCTGTTTTATCATCAAAGTAACTGCCACCAAATAAATCGACAAACTCATCTTGTTTACCATGGAAATAGCGCACACCGACGATCCCATTGAGAATGTCGTTATCGGTTTTAAATCGCAGCATTGGTTCTAATTCAAATTCTTTGGCATCAATGTCTGCGCGCGGTGTTGGTGCTTTTGTTCGACGGTGGGTAGTGAACCCCGTATAGATTAGCGTATTTTCCCACGTTAAATTTTCATTGGCTTCCCATGAGGTATTCCAAATACCGCTGGTGGTTTTGCGCTCGATAACAGGTCGGAAACGAGAAGGGGCTTCTGGTGCTAAATTTTTCGCCATATTAGCTTCATTTTGTGGCGAACGGCTATCCATATGTGAGAATGTTAATTTACTTTTAAATTCAGGCATATCGAGGGGTTCGTATAATAATTTGCTACGAACGGTGGTTGACTCAATATCACGTGGATTACCGACAGGGGAGTAGCTATCCATTTTGGTAAAACTTTCACGCTCTTGCTTTTCTACCGTAAAACGAAAAGCGAGTTTGTCATCAATTAACGGCCCAGAAACCATGGCAGCAGTTTGTTGAAAACCTTGTTGGCCGAGGCCCCCTTTTACTGCACCTTCCCAATAAAATGTCGGGTCTAAAGTTTTGACTAAAATAGCCCCTGCAATGGCATTTCGCCCTTGTATGTAGCTTTGTGGGTCACGGAAAATTTCAACGCTGTCAACATCCCATAAAGACTGTGCACCATATCCAAATTCATTGTAAGTAAAGGAACGGCCATCGACAGAAAAATTAACTCGTGGCCGCGTGCCGGCAAGGAAGGCAATTGCACCCTGTGCAGGGCCTGAGCCGTCCACGCCTCGAATAGCGGGTAAGGCATTGCTGTTTCCGGTATCAACGATATTGGGTGTCATCTGCAACAGCGTATTGACATCGGCATTGGGGATAGCTTCAATTTGTTTAAAATCATACACAGTGACACTGGAACCAGTGTCATATATTGATTTATTCAGTTTTTCCCCTGTCACAATTAATACGTCACTGTGGTTTTCACGCTTTTTATTGCTTTGCGAAGTCGATTCGGTATCAGCTGCATACGCTTGTGGAATAGCGACCCAAAGGGTACTAAATAAAGCAGCTTGTACCATCGTTGTTATTGATTTTCTTTTTATATTAATAGCTGGAACATCAGACATTAATCTTTTCCTTCATGCTATGAGCATGTAATAAGACGATTGATGAGATGCATTCACTACTTGCCAGTGACGAAAAATGAACTATTACCATTCCTAATAGCCCATTGAAATAGAAATAAAATTACGTAGCTTATTATTGTTAGTTTTATTATATATAATGATTATCATTACATAAACATAATAATAATCATTAATATTTAAAGATGTGAGCTGCGTGTTAGTAACCAAAGCAAATATAACCCTCCAATGATCCCAGTCATTAATCCAACGGGTAGGGTTAAACCAAAAGGGAGTTGCTGAGAAAGGGTATCTGCACAAATTAGCAGCACAGCGCCCATCAAGGCAGAACCGATAATAGGCAGTTGGCCTGAGTGGCTTAAACGGACAATAAGTTGAGGGGCAGCTAAGGCAACAAAGGCAATTGGACCTGCACAGGCCGTAGCTAATGAGGCGAGCAGGACAGCACTGAAAATCATCATCCATCTTACCCGTGCGACATTGACACCAAGTTGCTGTGCCATATCATCACCCATTTCCATTAATGTGAGTGATTTTGCGTGTACCATAATGAAAGGTAACAAAATCAATAGGCCGATAAAAACAGGGTAAACATGTAGCCATGTGCGTGCATTTAACGAGCCAGCAAGCCACAGATTCGCAATCGTGGCATTATCAATATTGCCTTTCACTAATAATAACGCATTAAAAGCATGCAATATTGCCCCGACACCAATACCGGTTAGGATCAGTGTATAGCCTGACATCTTTCCCTGTTTTAGGGATAAAACATAGACGACTAAAGCAGTGGTTAATCCGCCAAAGATAGTTGAAAAGGCAATGGCAGGGACGCTGCCATTGAAAATGATAATTTGTAACAATGCGCCCGTTGCAGCCCCTGTTGTGAAGCCAATAACGTCGGGTGAACCTAAAACATTACGTGATATAGATTGAAATATCGCCCCGGAAACCCCAAGTGCAGCACCGACGCCGATAGCGGTTAATAACCTAGGTAAGCGAATATCCATGACGATTTTTTGTTGGATGGTGCCCTGTTCTTCACCCATTAAAATATTAATCAGGTTTGGTAACGCAATAGAGAATTTGCCTGTTGTGACAGCCCAAAATGAAAGCATAGTTATGATCAACAGTAATAAACCACATATCACCGTGTCTCTGGTGGAAATTACCCAAGAATAGCGGCGAAAATGCAGGGTTTTGAAGTTATTTTTGTTTTTCATAGCGTAATAATCCGCCAGCGTCTAACCAGATAAATAAAGAAAGGCCCGCCAATTAAAGAGATCATGATACCAGCACTGATTTCCCCAGGTGTGCCAATGATTCGGCCAGTACAATCGGCAATGAGCAGAATGGTCGCACCGAGTAACATTGACATTGGCAATATACGTCGGTAGTCACTACCAACCAGAGAGCGAGCAAAGTGAGGCGCAGTCAGTCCCAAAAAACTAATTGGCCCAACGGCAGCCGTTGCGCTCCCTGCGAGTAATACGATGGCTACGGCAGAAAGAAGCCAGACTCGGTTTTGGTTTGCGCCAAGAGAATGGCTTAGGTCATTACCTAAAATGACCACATCCAATGCTCTCGTCAGGGATAAGGCAATCGCACAACCTATCAAAACCAGACCGCTGATCGGAAAAAGGACATCAAAACCCCGACCTTGCAATGAACCGACAACCCAGTGGCGAAATTGGTCAAATACCTGTTCATCACTATTTACGGTCACCATGTGCGTGATAGCGAGCAAAACAATCGAGAGAGCAACACCGGACAACACCATCCGAATGGGGTTCAAGCCTTGGCGGACTCCGGCTAAAAGATACACAATTACGCCTGCGATACCCGCACCCAGTAGACCGAACCACATATAAATTGTCACATCGGTGATACCTGTGAATGCGATAACCAGAACGATAGCAACCATTGCCCCTGCGTTAATGCCAAACAGGCCCGGATCAGCTAAAGGGTTACGTGTTATTGCTTGCATTAGTGTCCCCGCGGCACTAAGAGCAATACCAATGACAATCGCAAGTAAGGTTCTAGGAAAACGCAGGTAGCGAACTAACAAGTGTTCACTACTTGTGTTATCAAACTGAGTGAAAGCTTGCCAAGTCGTTGAAATAGCAACAGAACGGCTACCAACACCAAGGCTTATAATGGAAAAAGTGACTAATAATAAGCAGCAAATAACCACTGGCCATTTTAGGGAAGTTCGCGTTAATGGCATATCAGGACTCATGCTTTTTAAAACGCGCAACAATGTCATTAATTATTTCTTGCGCACTGTAATAATCAACACGGAATGAATTTGCACCTAGGCCATAAACTTGCTTATTTTTGACTGCATTGAGATTGGCGAGGATCGGGTCTGCCATAAAGTTTTGCGCTTCTTTATCGGTTCCACGTAATAAAAAAGTGGTTGGCGCATTCAGTTGGGTCAGGTGCTCATATTGTGCCCAAACAAAGTCAGAGACAGGTTTATCTTTCGGCTGCCATTCAGAAGGCGCACTTTCAATGCTAAACCCAAGTTGCTGCAGTAAGATGGCGTGAGGACTAGTTTTTAGCGAAACGGGGTTAACTGTTCCGGGGCCAAAATAGGCAATAATATTTGCTTCGCCATCAGGAAGCTGTAATTGGCTTTTACTTTCTTCGATAAATTTATCGAAACCCTCTAAGAGGTCGGTGGCGGCTTTTTCTTGCCCTGTAGCTTGCCCTAATTGCAGGGCCAGACTCTCCCAACCTTGTTTGCCATAATCTAATACAATCGTTGGTGCAATTTGTTGAAGTTGTGAAACTTGTGGGTAAACAGTATCACCGCCATTTATGGACACGACAATTAAATCAGGTGCGACAGCATAGGCCATTTCCAAGTCCACACTGCCAGCAGACCATAACTTTTCAACGCCTTTTTGTTTTGCAATAGCGTCCCATTGTGCAAAAAATTGCCCGTTTGCCGTGGTGGAGCTAGCTATCACTGGCGCATCAATGGCGAGCAATGTACCAGTGATTGAAACAGAGGCGGATAAAATACGCGTTGGTTTACTTTTTATTTCGACCATAGAACCATCCACACTGGTAAAGGTTCTAGGCCATGACTGGCTATCAGCGCCGACAAGGGCGGTTGCCGAAACGATGCTTGAAACACTCAGGGTAGAGAATAGTGTGATAGCGCAGACAAATGTTTTTAACATGGCAGTTTTCCAAACAAAACAGGCTGTTATTAATAGATTAAATATTGTTGTTAATGATAATCATAACCAATATCATTAACAACAAGTATTGAAGTGATCATTAAGGGAAAATGCGAGTGAGAACACAAAAAACGATTTGTATTGGCCTATCACTGTCACCAACTTGGGTAAGTACCCAAAGTGCCAAACAAGATCCTAACCAACGAGAAGCTATTCTGAATCCCAGTTATTATATTGCGCTATCCAAACGCGCAGAGGCGGCAAAACTGGATTTTTTATTTCGACCAGATGCCCAGTTTTTGAATATCGATAAAGGAAACCAAGCCCCAGCTTTTGGCGGAATAGACCCATCTTTATTGATAGCATCAATTGCGCATGCAACAAATCACATTGGTTTTGTTTCCACGATTTCGGCCTTATTTTACCCACCTTATATTGCTGCGAGACAGTTACAGTCTCTAAACTGGATAACTAATGGTCGAGTAGGTTGGAATATTGTCACTGCGCTCAAAGGTCAGCAAAATTTTGGCTTGAAAACGTTACCGGATTCAGAGGAGCGCTATGAAATTGCCAAAGAATTTACGGCTGTTGTTGAAGCTCTATGGGCAAGCCATCCCAATAGCCAACCAGATCAATATCAATCCAGTGAAAGTCGCTACAGCGGTTCATCTATCCAACAAATTAACCACCAAGGGCGCTATTTTAATGTGGAAGGCCCACTGAATATTCCTGCTTATTCGCAGCCTATTCCCTATTTTCAAGCGGGAGCATCACCTGCAGGGCGTGATTTTGCCGCTGCTGTTGCGGATGGTATTTTTGCCGCCACACCGGATATTGACTGTGCAATAGAATTTTATCAGGACATTCAGCGTCGTGTTGTAAGTGCAGGGCGGGAACCTAATGCGGTTAAGGTATTACCAGGTTTGAGTTTTTATTTAGCCGACAGTCGGGAAGAAGCTTATCGTTTGTTTGAACAAACTCACGCCAATGCGGACTCACGAACTAAATTCCGTTATATAGAATCATTAATTAATTTAGACCTAAGCCAGCTACCAATTGACACCGTGATCACGCCCGAAATGCTACCTGAAGGTACCGAAGCGCCATATAGCCAAACGCATGCTCAGTTATTAAGGCGTTATATTTGCCAGCACCAACCTACGATCCAAATGCTGTTATCCGCTCCAGAGGTCAATGGCTCTTCACATTGGCGGGTGATTGGCACGGTGAGTGATTTAGTTGATGAAATTGAGAGGTGGACAGACAAACAAGCTTGCGATGGTTTTATCGCTTTGCCATGTGGTTCAGAACAATCATTAACGTTATTTCTCGAACAAGTGGTCCCTAAATTAGTCGAAAAAGGGATATTCAGGGCAAATTACCAACAACAAACGTTATGGGAGCGCTTACAAAGTGTCGGGTGATGAAACCAATAGGCCTCAGATGAGGCCTACTCGATCATTACAACACGAGTTCACTGCGCCCAGTAGCAGCCATGTGGATAATCGCTTGTTCTATGCGTAAGCAGGCCATTTTTGCGGCGTCAGGAACGGATAACCCAGCTAATAGCTGCGCTGTAAGTTCTGCACCAAACAAATCACCCGTCCCTTTTGGTGTGACAGGGTAACGTTTGTGGCGGATCACTGCGACATCCCCTTTGGTGACACAAACGACCTCAATATTATCTTCATCGGGTTGGAAAGCACTGGTGATGATTACCCATTGTGTGTTCCCTTGCAATAAACTACGTGCAGCGGCTATTGCATCATCCAAGGTATCAACGTGTTTGCCACTTAAGGTCATGAGTTCGAATTTATTTGGAATAATCCCTGTCGCTAAAGGGATAACGTGATCACGATAAACTTCGGCAATTTCAGGGGGAATATAAAACCCGCTATCCTCATCGCCCATCACAGGGTCAACAATAACTGGCAGGTTTGGGAACGTTTCACGAACGCGAGCTAGCCAGTTAGCTAAGTCTTGTGCTTTCTCAGGTGAGCCCAGGTAGCCTGTTAAAATGGCTCTAACGGAATCTAAACTGCCGCGTTCAACAAAGCCGTTTAAATAGCCACGAAACCATTCACCGGGTAATTCGCCACCATAACAAGTGGCATAATGAGGGGTATTGCTAAGAACAACAGTTGGAACCGCCGCGACGCGCAACCCTTGTTTTGTCAGTGCAGGGACGGCGATGCTGTTACCGACACTGCCATAAATCACTTGTGATTGAATGGATACAACATCATAAGGTAATGGTGTTGAATCCACGGCATTTTGAAAACTGTTAGAGGTAAGACTAAAGGTGCTCATGACGCTCTCTTAGATGTATGTCAATCATATAGCTACTATAAGAAGCTTGTTCAACTAGGTTGTCAATGTTAAAGATCAAATAGCACGGTGATGTAGTAATGAGAGAAGAAAAAGTGGTGAAATTATAATTTTTCATCAAAAAATTTCGATGGGAAATTTACCACAAACGCTTGGTTATTCGCCTGCTAGTCATTAATTCAAGGGTTAATTAGCATATTAATGAATAATTATGCATATTTTTATTCAATACAAAATGTGTTTATATTCATTGACTTAATAAAAATGGCATGCTAAAAATAGTGTGTAATCAACTATCAACATGAGGGTTCGGAGTAAATTGGGTGGATGTCCGCCTGATGAAAAGAATAAGATATCATGCTTAGCTCAACTAGCGGCAAGATCAGCAAGTCCCAAAAAAGAACGACACATAGGCTTTTCCTTTCAGCTATCCTTTCCAGTGAACACTACTGGTGTGGTGCATTATAGCGTCTCTCTCGATTATTCATTTCGCTGAATAAATTCAGCATCGTATTGTTTTTATTTGAATTTTCAACAACTGCGTTAACGCTTTTTGTTTGCATGATCTGTACAAAAAACAGGCTATGACGCAGCTGTACATAGAGAGATATTATAATGATTTATTGGATATTTTTAATATTAGCTATCGTAACTGAAGTTATTGGTACCTTATCAATGAAGCACGCCAGTGTGAGCGGCGATTTCACTGGCATGGTGGTCATGTATGTGATGATAGCCACTTCTTACATTCTTCTCGCCATCGCAGTGAAAAAAGTTGCATTAGGTGTTGCCTACGCTCTTTGGGAAGGTATCGGTATTTTGTTCATTACCACTTTTAGTGTTATGTGGTTTGGTGAAACATTATCACCTATGAAAATAGGTGGGTTGGTATTATTGATCACTGGTATTGGCCTGATTAAATCAGGAACCAAAAAAGCGACAGTTCGTGGATCGGCTCAAAAAGTAAAACAGGCCACTCAACATGCGGTCAACGCAGCTAAATCAAGTGCCTTAGTTGGACGCGAAGCTAAGTCGGAGGCGTAATATGGCCAGTCATTTTGAATGGTGGCATGCAGCGTTTTTGATCTTAGCGGTGATATTGGAAATTATAGCGAATATCTTGTTAAAAATGTCGAATGGCTTTAAACGATATTGGCTAGGGATACTCTCGCTGTTGGCCGTACTTGGGGCATTTAGCTCTCTTGCACAAGCAGTAAAAGGTATCGAGCTATCCATCGCTTATGCGCTCTGGGGAGCTTTCGGGATCATCGCGACAGTAGCAGCAGGGTGGATACTGTTTAATCAACGCCTGAATTATAAAGGCTGGGGTGGAATAGTGTTACTGTTGTTAGGAATGGTGTTGATTAAGATGTCTTAATGCGCGTCATATTTTGTGTTGTAGCATTGTTGGCTGCTCTTGCTAACCCAAGTCACATACTATTGTATGCTCCTTGGGATTAGCGCGATTGCCGCTTAGCGACCCCACAAACTATTTAGCGCATGAATGTGTGTAAATGTATCGCTGTTCGCACGGCGGATCTAACAAAAAAGGGCTAACCAAAAATGGTAGCCCTTTTTTCTATGAAGAAATTGACTTAGTCAATTGCCGCAACAACTTTGATTTCAACCTTGTACTCGGGTTTCATCAACAGAGCTTGAACAGTGCAACGAACGGGGGCGCTACCTGCAACAACCCACGCGTCCCATGCTTGGTTCATACCCGCAAAATCGGCTTTATCCGCTAGGAAAATAGTGGCATCTAGAATTTTACTTTTATCAGAGCCGACACGCTCTAACATCACATCAATCGCGGCAAGTGTGTTAGCGGTTTGAGCGATAATATCGGCATCCAAATTTTCGGGAACACTGGTGTAATAAATCACATTATTGTGAATAACAGCTTCCGACCAACGATTATCGGGGTCAATACGTTTAATAGTCATAATTATTCCTTATTATTTATTCTGTTCAAGAATAACAGCTTGCGAGCGGGATGAAAATCGCTTGATCACTGAAACTACAATTAGAACAGCACAGAGCCATAACTCATGGTAAAGTGAGCGTCTTATTTTTGCTAATGAATAGGTTTCTGTAGTGCGCGACGACTTTTCCTCTGACGGCTTTTTGGCTAAAACAATTTCAGGCTTTCAACCTCGCGCTGCACAAGTGACAATGTCTAATGCAGTCACTGAAGCTATTGAACAACAACAGGTTTTAGTTGCAGAAGCAGGGACTGGAACAGGGAAAACGTACGCGTATTTAGTGCCTGCGCTAAGAAGTGGCAAAAAAGTGATTGTTTCTACGGGCTCAAAAGCACTGCAAGACCAACTTTATCATCGTGACCTGCCAACCATTATTAATGCCATGAATTACACTGGGCGTACGGCTTTACTTAAAGGGCGCTCGAACTACTTGTGTTTAGAACGATTAGACCAGCAATCATTAGGTGGCGGGAGTTTAGAACCTGAAATTCTATCAGCCGTTGTGCGATTACGCAGTTGGTCTATCGAATCTGAGCTAGGTGATACCAGTACTTGCCATGACATTGCAGAAGACAGCCCTGTATGGCCTTTAGTGACTAGCACCAATGATAACTGCCTTGGCAGTGACTGCCCGCGTTATCAAGAATGCTTTGTGTTAAAAGCGCGTCGTAAAGCCTTAGAGGCGGATGTTGTGGTCGTTAACCATCACCTGTTTATGGCTGATCGCGTTGTTAAAGACACAGGTTTTGGCGAGTTGATCCCAGAAGCTGAAGTAATGATTTTCGACGAAGCCCACCAAATTCCTGATATTGCTAGTCAATATTTTGGCCAGCAGCTGAGTAGCCGCCAATTACTCGACCTTGCTCGCGATATGATAATGGCCTATCGCACGGAACTAAAAGACCAGGTTCAACTGCAAAAAAGTGCCGATAGGCTTACACAGAGTACTTTAGATTTTCGTTTAAATCTGGGGGAAAACAGTTTCCGTGGAAATCTGCGTGATTTGTTAAAGTTAAATGAAGTCCAACGAGCTCTAACACTACTCGATGATTCCTTGGAACTTTGCTATGAAGTAATCAAAACCTCGCTAGGACGTTCCCAAAGTTTAGACTCTATCTTTGAACGTGTTACCGTTTATCGTAATCGTTTGAATCGATTAAAAGATGTCACAATTCCAGGTTACAGTTATTGGTTTGAAAGTTATGGGCGTCACTTTTTATTGGCGTTAACGCCACTTACCGTTGCAGATAAATTCAGCGAAATGATAGCGGGTACGCCAGCGAGCTGGGTATTTACCTCTGCCACGCTGTCTGTGAATGAAAAATTGAGCCACTTTACTGACCGTTTAGGGCTCACTAAAGCGAAAACGTTGTTGTTAGCCAGCCCCTTTGATTACGAAAGCCAAACGATGTTGTGTGTCCCGCGTTTTTTACCTGAACCAAATCAACGGGGAATTGCACAGAAACTAGCAACAATGTTGCGGCCACTTATCGAGAAAAATCAGGGGCGCTGTTTTTTCCTCTGTACGTCTCACTTAATGATGCGAGAGCTGGCTGAGGAATTTAAAGCCTCGTTGACTTTGCCCGTTATGGTGCAAGGCGAGAGCAGTAAAAACAAACTACTTGCACAGTTTATTGCGGCAGGCAATGCAGTCTTAGTCGCAACGAGTAGCTTCTGGGAAGGTGTCGATGTGCGCGGCGATGAGTTAACCTGTGTGATTATCGATAAACTGCCTTTTACTGCGCCTGATGACCCACTTTTAAGAGCTCGTATTGAGGATTGTGAGCTAAGAGGTGGTGATCCGTTTGCGGATGTGCAGTTACCAGATGCGGTGATCACGTTAAAACAAGGGGTGGGACGTTTAATTCGTGATACCAGTGACTACGGTGTGATAGTGATTTGTGATAATCGCTTAGTAATGCGCCCTTATGGTGAAGTGTTTTTGCGTAGCTTACCGCCTTCGCCACGAACACGCAGTCTAACCAAAGCGATAAATTTTTTAGCAGAAAAAAGCGCGCTAGCAGCCGAGAAATAACTGTGTTTTTCTGCGATCCTATCGGCGGTTTATGCTACTATAAGCCGCATCTTTCAATTGAAATCTGTTAATTTGCCGGAGTTTAGGCATGTCGAGTCGTATTCTTGCTGTCGATACAGCAACTGAAGCCTGTTCCGTCGCACTATTATGTGGTGACGATATTATCTCACGTTTTGCTATTTCGCCTCGTGAACACACGCAAAAAGTTTTACCAATGGTAGAAGAAGTGTTAACTGAAGCGGGAGTCACTCTTAATCAACTGGATGCGTTAGCTTTTGGTCGCGGGCCAGGAAGTTTTACTGGAGTACGTATTGGGGTAGGTATCGCTCAAGGCTTAGCATTAGGGGCTGATTTACCAATGATTGGCGTGTCATCATTGATGGCGTTGGCGCAAGGTGTATTCCGCACAACCCGTCAATCAAACGTGCTGGTGGCGATAGATGCCCGTATGTCTGAAATCTATTGCGCGCAATATTCACGTACTGCTGAAGGTGTTTGGCAAGGCGAAGAAACGGAAGCTGTCTTATTACCTGATGATTTTAAACGTAAGTTTGCAGGTATTTCAGGGCAATGGAGTTATGCAGGCACAGGCTGGGATGCATATCCATCCTTACTCAGTGGTGATGAACCCATTAAGAACAGCCAAATAACATTGCCTGATGCTCAAGACATGTTACCGATTGCAGCACAATTATGGCTTCAAGGTAAAACTATTGCGGTTGAAAATGTGGAACCGACCTATTTGCGTAATGAAGTGACGTGGAAAAAACTGCCAGGTCGTGAATGAGTCTAACAACGACATGATCAAAATAATAGGCTATTTTTTAACAGATAGCCTTTTTTAATGCATAAAAAACACATCGAATCATTCATAAAGATAGGTTATGATTAATAAGTATCCTATTTATATCTATCCAATTTAACATATCGTGTCTTCTTTGCTACAGACTATTTTAAACCGTATGACCTGAATTTATACTGTTGCTAATCGGAGGTAGTCTATGAACATTGAATTGAACTGCCGTAATGTACTGAAAGGCCTTTTTGTTGCCAGTGTATTAACACTAACTGGGTGCGTTTCTATACCTGCATCAATCCAAGGGTCAGTTCAAAACCCCGCTGATAGCTTAACATCCATTCAAAATGCCCCTGAAATGTATATTGGTCAGGAAGCACGCTTTGGCGGTAAAGTCCTCGCAGTAGCGAATGAGCCTACACGGACACGTTTAGAAATTGCGGTGATGGCACTGAGCAAATACGATGCAGCACCAGAACTCAATGCGCCGTCAGTTGGGCGTATCTATGCCTATATTAACGGTTTTCGTGAGCCAAGTGACTTTACGAACCGCTATGTCACTGTTGTTGGGAAAGTGACGGGAGAACAGCAAGGGAAAGTTGGGCAAGTTCCTTATAAATATGTCACCCTTGATGTTACAGGTTTTCAACGCTGGAATGTCGCGCAAAGTGTGATGATCCCGCCATCAGGCCCATGGGGTTATGGTTATTATGGCGATCCGTACTACTATAACCACCCATGGGGTTATGGTTACGGCTACCCAGGTGGCCCCGCACAAGTCCATACTTATCTCACTGAATAACCAAGTTATTCCCAAAGCTGGCATAGGGGTACAATATGCCAGCTTAATTCCCCCTTCAGGAAAAATAATAATAACGATGTGATAAATATAGTTGTTATTGTTGGCATTTCAGGTTTTCTCTTCAATAATGCACTTTATCTGTGGGAGAAAGATCTGTGTGTCCGCGGGAGAGAAAATGCAAAAAGTCTTCGTTGCTGGCGCAACAGGGTACTTAGGCCAGTACCTTGTTTGTGAATTGAAGCGCCAAGGGTATTGGGTTAGAGCATTAGTGAGAAATACAGGTCAGGTAAATTTAGTGGCGGCAGCGGATGATATCGTTGTAGGTCAAGTGACTGAGCCGACAACATAATGCATGATCCCTTTCGTTTATTATTTGTTTGGTGTTATCTATCGATTAGCATTAGATATAAATACGTAAAAAGTGATTCAAATAATATTTTATTCCTTATTCACCTATAATTCTGCGCTTACAAGCTGAATTGATTGCAGAATTTTCTGAACACACCTCCAAAATTTGCCAATATCAGTGTATAATTAGGCATAACTTATGCAGATTTACATCTGATTAACGAAATTTAAGAAAGCAGGGCGGCGTATGTCGCCTTGTTTTTTCTTGAAGGAACAAAATTTATTTAGTGATAGACCTCTCAACCTTGACATTGTCTGTTTTTCAAACTGGTACAATGAGTTAATAATTTGTTAAAGGAGATGTTGGGTATAATAACTTCACTAAATTTAGGAGCAACATTTTGGAAAAAATCTGGCTAAAAAATTACCCTGCTGATGTGCCGGAAGAAATCAATCCTGATCGCTTCGCTTCTTTAGCAGAGTTACTGGAAAACGCAGTTTCCCAATATGCCGATCAGCCTGCATTCATTAATATGGGGGCAGTGATGACGTATCGGAAATTAGAAGAAAGAAGCCGCGCTTTTGCTGCCTACTTACAAAATGGGCTTGGTCTTAAAAAGGGTGACCGCGTTGCCTTAATGATGCCTAACTTATTACAATACCCAATTGCTTTATTTGGAATATTGCGTGCGGGTATGGTTGTTGTGAATGTTAATCCACTCTATACCCCTAGGGAGTTAGAACACCAGCTTAATGATAGCGGCACAACTGCGATTGTGATTGTCTCTAACTTCGCCTCTACTCTTGAAAAGATCGTTTATAACACCAAAGTTAAACACGTGATTTTAACCCGTATGGGGGATCAACTTTCACGGCCGAAAGCGACGATTGTGGATTTTGTCGTTAAATATGTAAAACGCTTAGTACCAAAATACAATTTACCCGATGCCATCTCGTTCCGTCGTGCTATGCATTACGGTTATCGGATGCAATATATTAAACCCAATATTGCAGGCAGTGATTTAGCCTTCTTGCAATATACTGGGGGAACTACAGGGGTGGCTAAAGGGGCGATGCTAACTCATCGCAATATGTTAGCAAATCTAGAACAAGCAAGAGCGGCGTATGGTCCTGTATTGAAATTTGGTGCGGAATTCGTGGTGACTGCATTACCGCTGTACCATGTTTTTGCTCTTACAGTAAATTGCTTGCTTTTCATCAATGTGGGTGGAGTTAATTTATTAATCACCAATCCGCGGGACGTACCTGATACAGTCAAACAGCTTGGTCGTTATCCCATCACATCAATTACTGGGGTTAATACACTCTTTAATGCTTGGATCCATAATGAAGAGTTTCAAAAGTTGGACTTCTCGCGCTTAAGATTATCGGTCGGCGGTGGAATGCCAGTGCAAAAGGCTGTGGCTGAAAAATGGCAAAAGCTGACAGGTAAACATCTTCTTGAAGGTTATGGCTTAACAGAATGTTCTCCGCTAGTTACGGGGAATCCATATAATCTCACGGCATATAGTGGTAGTATTGGCTTACCCGTTCCATCCACGGATGTGAAATTTCTTAATGATGAAGGTCAAGAGGTTCCGCTGGGTGAGCCTGGCGAAATGTGGGTAAAAGGCCCTCAGGTGATGAAAGGTTATTGGAATCGTCCTGACTCTACCGCTGAGGCGATAATTGATGGCTGGATAGCCACGGGCGACATCGCAGAAATGGATAGTGAAGGTTATATCCGCATTGTTGATCGTAAAAAAGATATGATCATCGTGTCGGGTTTTAATGTTTATCCAAATGAAATTGAAGATGTTATTGCAACTCACCCTGACGTCATTGAATGTGCGGCGATTGGCGTACCAAGTGAAAGCACAGGGGAAGCAGTGAAAGTTTTCGTTGTCACGAAAAATGCGAATTTGACGGGGGATGAACTAAAAACATTTTGCCGTCGTTCATTAACGGCGTATAAAGTCCCTAAAATATTTGAGTTTCGTGATGAATTGCCTAAATCAAACGTTGGGAAAATTCTCCGTAAAGATTTGCGCGATGAAGAAAAATTGAAAAGAAATAAGTCACCTGCTTAAAAGTGATTTAGAATGTATAAACATAACGAATAGATGACGCCGGTTTATACCGGCGTCTCTGTAATGAAAATAGAAAAAGAGAAACTTGTTTTGAATTATCGTTTAGTGACCACAGATAGCGAACTAGCCCAAATATGCCAAGACGCCAGTGATGCACCCTGGCTTGCATTGGATACCGAGTTTGTTCGTACAAGAACATATTATCCTCAATTAGGTTTGCTACAGTTGTATGATGGGAAGCAAGTTTCATTGATTGACCCACTCTCAATATCTGATTTCAGCCCTTTTAAAGCGCTGTTAACGGATCCAAATCAGCTTAAATTCTTGCACGCAGGGAGTGAAGACCTTGAAGTGTTTATGCATGATTTTGACTGCGTACCCGAACCGATGATTGATACCCAAGTGGTTGCAGCTTTTCTGGGCTATCCAATTTCATGTGGGTTTGCTTCATTGGTCGCAGAACATCTTGGCATTGAGCTGGACAAAAGTGAATCACGGACAGATTGGTTAGCGCGGCCGCTAAGTGAGAAACAATGTGACTATGCAACCGCGGATGTGCTGTATTTACTGCCATTAGCTGAAATTCTTATGCAGAAGGTCACGGAGTCAGGGTATTTAGAAGATGCTAAAGACGAATGCCAGCGTGTGGTTGCCCGTCGCCAAAAACTGCTGAAACCCGAAAGAGCCTACTTAAATATTCACAATGCGTGCCAGTTACGTGATGAGCAACTGGCATGCTTGCAATTACTTGCCGATTGGCGTTTGAACCAAGCTAAAGCACGGGATATGGCGATTAATTTTGTCGTAAAAGAAGAACATCTGTGGAAAGTTGCACGTTTCCTACCAACCACTCTTGGCGAGCTAGATAGCCTTGGTTTGACGGGACAAGAGATTCGTTGTCACGGTAAGCGTTTGCTAAGCATAGTTGAGCAAGCTAAGAAGCTTGATCCAAGCCTATACCCAGCACCAGTGGCGAATATTACCGAACAAAGCCAATATAAAAATGTCTTTAAAGAAATTAAAGCAGTGGTTAAAGATATCGCTGAAAATGAAAAGTTTAATGCAGAGCTATTAGCATCGAGGCGACAAATAAATCAGCTACTATCTATTCACTGGGGAATTAAATCTTCCTCCACGCCACCTGAATTATTGACAGGCTGGCGCGGTCGATTACTGGCAGAGCCCATAGCTAAATTACTAGCAAGCGTATAGCGTATCAAGGTACAAGAAGGGCGCTTCTTGTACCTAATCATTAGAATAACCAAGTCTGTTTTACTCAACTTTATTTTTATGTTTATTATTCCTCAATGAGCTTGTAAAAACACCACCGCATTTACTCATAAATATAATCATTCCATTTTCATCTAATAATTGTAATTACTCTTAAAAATTCAATTAACACTTTATTTAAGCCTCAACAAATAAAGTTACGCGTTGTAGGACTATTGATTAACCCACTAAAAATAAAAAGATTATTTTGCTTTATGGTCTAATAATATAATTTTGAATTATATCCCCCGCATTTGTAAATGAAAATCATTTTCATATACTGAATCTCGAATATTAAAGGAAAGAATAATCTTTTATTTAATGTGTTTTTTAACCGCGTTATTTAATTCACACTTCAGTTGAAAAAGGATTCACAAATGAAGAAATTATCATTAATTACCGCCGCTGTATCTTTCTCTGTATTTTCTGTTGGTGTTATGGCTGAAACGGTATCAAATCAGAGTTTAGATTATGAAGATGGCCTAACAAATATTATTGTCGATAAAACTCAATCAACTATGGGGCCTCATGCTGGCAGTATTGGCGCACCGGGTATCGGTTCTCGCTTTATGAGAGAAGGCAAAACAATTTCATTTTCAGGCTTAAAAAACTTAGTAACGCAAAAGCCAGACAACGTTTATATTTTGGAAAGCGGCGGTAGCCCACATGGCGGAATGGGCAAATTCCAATTTAGCCAGGTTGCAGATGCCGAGGTATATTTTGGTGACTGGTCACAAACTGGTTTAGCGGATGATGCAATGCACACGGTTTATTTCTCCGGTGCGAATGCAACAACAGAAGTCCCAACCAGTGGCCAAGCGACTTATACCATAGCAGGTGTTAACCAGTTTGCGGGTGAAGCAAAACAGACAGGTTGGTTTAATGCTAATTTTGCGGATAAGTCATATACAGGTGCATTAGAAGGAACGAATAACCACTCCATGATGGGGGCCATTGAAGAAGATGGTAAATTTAGCGGTACTGCCATTGCCAATGAAACACATCATGGTAACAGCATGGGACAATTCTTTGGTGATAATGCAGAACAAGTGGCCGGTATTCTTTATTATGAAAACAATCGTGAGTTAGACACGGCGTTCGGTGGCCAGAAAGATTAATAATTACTGAAAAGATAATTGGATAAAAAAGTAGGCAAAAGTAATTTTGTCTACTTTTTATTTTATCGAAAAAATGGTGATTTCTTTATGTTAGCTTTTAATAAAAAAATATTTTCAATATGTATTATTTTATTGTTGCTCATTTTTCAACTTACTGCATTTGCAGAGCCAAAATTGAAAGAGGAACTTATTGATATTTTAAATAGTTATAATAATAAAGAATATAAATTAGGAATAAATAATGTGAAAAATAGCAAAAAAAGCATCGACGAACTTGGTTTTATTCTTTATGATCTGGTTCATAAACACGAATTCGAAAAAATAGATGCTATTATCAATGGTTATATTAGTCATCAAAAACATGACAAAGAACTAGTAAAGTATATTTATTCTGAAAAGGCAATTTCAAAGAAAAAATATAGTGATGCTATTAAGCTATATAATGAAATCTTGGCTCGGAAACCTAATATGTTGCTAGTTGAATTAAAGCTCGCACGAGCATTGCTTTATGTTAAACATTATGAGTCGGCACTATCTTTATACCAAGGCGTACAAAATAAATACGGGGATAAAATATCAGGAAAACTCGCGGGTTATATTAATCGTCAAATAATAAATTTAAAAAATAAAAATCATTGGCAAGGCACTATTAAATTTGGTTCGAGTTATGATTTTAATTTAAATGAAGCATCAAACAGCCGAGAAATACACTGTTTTCATGGTAAGTGTATGAATAGTACCAATCAATCTATCGCTGGTGGAAAATGGCATTATTATATTAAATCAGCAAAGCGTTTTCCTCTCGTGGGTAACCATTCAGGGCTATTATCATTGGGCGCCGTTGGGGTAGAACCGATGAAAACAGTCACGGTTAGAAAAATGAATATATTTGTTAGCGGGGGTTATCAATATGAGGACGCTAACGCCAAAGTCCGTATACAGCCTACAGTTGAGGCGAAGTGGCATGATAACCAATATTATAATTTAAGCCTAGGGGGGAAAATAGCGACAGAGTATACGCTAAATCACCAGGTGAGCTTTTTAGGTGATATCGATTATAAAAATAAAACTTACCCTCACGAGTATAGTTTCAATGATGGTGATAAATGGGTTTATTCAATTGTTGGTACCTATTTAATCAACCCTCGGCTAATCGCTTTTGGGGGCATTCATGGCGCCAATAGGGAAAAACAACGCAATAGTGATAGCTATTCACAGTATGGGGTCAGAGTTGGTTTTTTAAAAGTCACTGAATTGTGTGATTTACTTGTTGTGCTAGGTTACAAGCAAACAAATTTCAAACAGTTTGATGCATTTTTAAATGTAAAAAGAAAAGACCACAATGGATATTTAAATACCCAAATGACCTTTGATAATAACAAAGTATTAAGTTTTACGCCTTCAGTTTATTTCAATAGCCAAGTGAATAAAAGTAAGGCGGATATTATTTATTCTTTTAAGCAAAGTGAAGTCGGTGTCAATTTCACCAAGAAATTTTAATTTTCACCGGAACAAATAATGAAAATAAAAACTGTGATAGCCATTAATATCGCGACAGGGTTATCTATTGGTAGTATTACACACTTAGTCTATGCACAACAAAGCGAAAACATCGGCTCTATTGTGGTAAATGATAAAGCGACCACTATCAAAGAGCGTGATAGAAAAGGGGCGGATGACCAATATGATAAAGACGAATCGAATATTTACATCAGTAAAGAAGAAATCGAACGCTATAAAGGCACCAACCCTGCAGATACCATAAACCATGCGGTAGGGGTGTACAGCGGTGATGCCCGTAATAGCGGGGCAATAGACCCCAATGTACGAGGGGTACAGGGGCAAGGGCGCGTCCCGGTAACTGTCGATGGCACAGAACAGGCTATCACTGTGTGGCGTGGCTACAACGGGGCGAATAACCGTAATTATATCGACCCAAATATGATTAGCAGCATTAAGGTCATGAAAAGCGCAACGCTAGACCGCGATGTGCGTACCTCTACAGGTGGTGGGGTGGCGATAACGACCCTAGGCATTGATGATGTTGTGGATAAATATGAGAAGTTTGGTTTTGATATTAAATTAGAGACATCGAGTAACTCCACAAAACCGAGGGTTAATCATTTAAACCACGGTATAGACTATCGCGATGATAAGCGACTATTGAGTACGCTAGACATGCAGAAGTTTCGTGGAATTTATTTTCAAGATCACGAAATGCTTGTTGATGCTCGTAGTAAAGGTAATGCCAATTTCTTTAATCTGCAAGATAACGCAGCGCGCATTGCCATTGGGACACGGCAAGAAAAGTTTGATTTGATGTTGGCGTACAGCTACCGCAACCAAGGTAACTATTTTGCTGGGCGCCGTGGGGCGGATAAATTTTATGATGATATTATTACCTATGACCCTAATAACACAAATAAGGCGATAGACCCATATATACCCTTTGTCGCTAGGATTTACGGGCCAAATACAGAGGTGGCGAATACATCAAATGAAATGTCGACATGGCTGGCTAAATTAAATTTGATGCTACCTTATGCACAAGACCTCTCCCTTGGTTATATGCATACGTCAAGCCATTATGGCGAAATCATGCCATCGCAAATTCGTTATCATGATTTAGAAGGGAAAATTCCGCAATGGCCTTTAGCTAACTTGGCGTTAAATACTTTTTACGCCAATTATTCGTTCAAACCCGAGTCCATTGGTTGGGTTGATTTCCGATTAGGTTATTGGTTGACAAAAACTAATTTAAACACAAATACCGCAGGTGGCCAGCCTAGGGAACCAATGGAAAGGGATTGGAATTATGAATTTGGTCGAGATAAAAATGTGGCTAAAAATCCTGCTATCAATGGCACCTTAGTTGATGGGATTAAATTAAACCAACTTAACGATCGCTATGGTGTTTCATTATCCAATAAATTTCAAATTACACCTGAATTTAAAGTGACTTTAATGGGAAGCTTAATTGATGAAACCATTGGTAGCCGTGAAGATATTTTTAATTCGGATTCTAGCCCAAAGGGTAATATGTTCCGTGCTATCCCTAGGGAAGGTAAGCGTCGGGAATATAATGGTATTATTCGGTTGGATTGGCAGCCTACTGATTGGTTAAGCCTGAATGCGGGGGCTCAATATATTAGTTACTGGTCAAGAGATTTATTAAAAGAGAGGCGCATCGCAGCTAAAGATGTAAATTATGCCCCCTATAGCCATATAACGGCGCGAAATTTTCGACTATCTCGTTTATTAAGTGAACAAGAGTACCAAACAGTACAACAGTATGTTGATGACAAAGGGAACACATTTAAAGATGTAAAAGGAAGATCTTATGATCGGCGAATTTTTATCGAAAAAGCACTAAAAATGAAAGCGAATTCATTAGAGAATGCTGGCTGTCGAAAGGATATAAATAGAAAAAAATCTGAGTTTAGAATTACAGAAAGAAACAATATAGTAAAATGGAAGGTGGATGAAAATAACCGGTTTATACGAAAAAATAACCCATTCTATAATAGCGAGATTGATTTAAAAGAAGAAATAATCGACCCCGTAACAGGCTTAAAAGCAAAAAAATACCGGACAACAGATATTATTAATAAAGGGTATGATGAATTGAGGTTTACAGACGAGCAAAAATTTAAAGTGCCGAAAAGAAATGAAGAATCAGCTTGGGCTCCGGCGTTAGGGGCCACAATTTACCTAACAGAGAACGACCGAATATTTGGGCGTTATTTAGAAACCGTTAGGATGCCAAGTATATTTGAAGACACGATTGGTTTTTCTGGAGGAAGAGAGCCGAATTACACGCCACCGGTTTATTTGCCAGAACGCAGCCATACGATAGAACTAGGGTATGTGCGTAATTTCCAAGATCTCGTTGCGGCAGAAAACCATGCCGACTTACGCATAAATTACTATAACACGGTTGTCACAAATGCATTTGATAGGAACTACAGGTTAGTCTTTACGCAGGTTGATAAACATAACACGGCTGGTCTGGAATTATTAGCGCGTTATGATAATGGCTGGGTATTTGGTGACTTAGGGGTAGATTACCGCTTAAAAAATGAAGTTTGCGATGAAGTCTCACTGGTAGCAATGGACCCCTATAACAAATTTGGTGGCCCAGAGTGTACAACAGCAGGGTTCCCCGGCGGCTATTTGCGTACTCAATTGCAACCTAAATATAGCATCCATGCCAACCTAGGTTTACGCTTCTTAGATGAACGTTTAGAAGTGGGTAGCCGTATGCGATATCACAGCAAAGCAAAAAATGAGGATGAAGCGGAAATGATAGATAAATATCCATACTCATATGCGCCATTAAACAATGACCCGATGAGTTGGAATGCTGTTTTTACCGCTGATGCTTATGTGAATTATCAGTTTAATAAAGACCTATCCCTTGAATTATTAGCCACAAATTTATTTGATGAATATTACATTGACCCATTAACCCGCAGTATGATGCCGGCCCCAGGTAGAACGATACGCTTCAATGTAGCTAGTCGCTTCTAAAAGGGATCCCCCTTCGTTGATGTAGTTATGTTGTGGCATTAACGAAGGGGCTATTAGGGATATTAAAATGATTACTTTACGTTTTAATTTTAAACTTGCAGTTATGGTTTCGCTATTATTTCATTTTGGTATTGTTTTTTATTGTTTAAGTGCAGAGAAAACACGTTTCGCACAAATTTATACGCCAATAAAAGCGGCGATAATCTCTTTTGCACTGACGCAAAATGTAATTGAAAAGCAAATAAATGATGTCACATTACATAATGAGCTAACAGGTGGATTGCTCTCAGAACCACAACAAAATGAAAATGCTGTAATTAAAGTTGCGAATAAAAAAAGCACGCACAGTGATGAAAATAAAGTTTCAGCAACTCAGAAAAAAAACATCGAGAAAAAAGATGAAAAACAACCAAATAAAAAGGTTATTAAGCAGCAAAAAGAACAGCAACAAAAAAGTGAAAAAAACGATGATGTAAAACAAGAGCAACAAGCAGGGCAAAATAACACGTTCTCTGATGCCGCAGGCGAACAGGGGGCGCAAAATACGAGGGCGGTTGGGGACAGTATAAGCGCGAGTCACCAATCTTATATTGATAAATTACGCCGTGAAATAGAGCGCCATAAACGTTATCCCAGAAAAGCGAGAAATACCAATATTCAAGGAACGGTAGAGGTGAGTTTTACGCTAACGCCATTGGGGGAGATAACCAAGGTAAGTATTGCTAAATCCTCTACGCATACTCAACTCGACCAAGCAGCGTTAACGGCAGTAGCGAAGAGCAGTTCTGTTGGTATACCGCCAGAAGGCTTTAAAAAACAGGTTACATTAGCAATTAAATTCAAGCTATAAATTGCCGAACCGTGGTGGTTTTCAACCTGAAAAGATGACTAATATTTGTGGCAAAGGTGAGCCTGAGCCTATTGTTTAATATCGGTAACCAACTATTGGGAATAAAAAGCAAGCCGCCATACAACATAGCGGCTTCTTTGCGAATTATTTTTCTGTTGTAGTCGTTTTAATTTCGTCACCTTCTGGTAGCGTAACGTTTAACTCAAGAACAGAAATATCATCGTCTTTTTGTTCAAATTGTACTGATAACATCTCAGGATCAACTTGGACATACTTGCAGATAACCTGCAAAATATCGCGTTTCATATCAGCAAGGTATGCGGGTTCGCTATCACCACGGCGGCGTTCCGCAACGATGATTTGTAATCGCTCTTTTGCGATATTCGCTGTCGTCTTTTTTCTCGACAGAAAGAAATCCAATAAAGCCATTATTTACCCCCCAAATAGGCGTTTTAAGAAGCCTTTTTTCTCTTCTTCAATGAAACGGATAGGGCGATCTTCACCTAAAATACGCGCGACACAGTCATCGTAAGCTTGGCCTGCTTCAGACTCTTTATCTAAAATAACAGGTTCACCTTGGTTAGATGAGCGCAAAACAGATTGATCTTCTGGAATAACCCCAATCAATGGAATGCAAAGGATTTCCAGCACATCTTCCATACTTAACATATCACCGCGGGTCACCCGCCCTGGGTTATAACGGGTCAGTAGAAGGTGTTCTTTTATTGGGTCTTGGCCTTTTTCTGCACGACGTGATTTAGAGGCTAAAATACCTAAAATGCGGTCTGAGTCACGAACTGAAGACACTTCTGGGTTGGTCGTAATAATGGCTTCGTCAGCAAAATACAGCGCCATTAATGCACCACTTTCAATACCTGCAGGTGAATCGCAGACAATAAAATCAAAACCAAGATTATCACCGAGCTCATCAAGGATCTTTTCCACGCCTTCACGGGTTAATGCGTCTTTATCACGCGTTTGTGAGGCAGGTAAAATAAACAGATTTTCGGTACGTTTGTCTTTAATTAAGGCTTGATTTAGCGTTGCATCACCTTGGATAACGTTGACGAAGTCATAGACAACTCGACGTTCACACCCCATGATGAGGTCAAGGTTACGTAGACCGATATCGAAATCGATTACGACAGTTTTTTTCCCTTTTTGTGCTAGGCCAGTTGCTATGGCCGCGCTTGAAGTGGTTTTACCAACACCACCTTTACCAGAAGTCACTACAATTATGCGTGCCATGAATAATTCCTTGTAAATAAGGTCTAATTTAAATATTCGATGTTAAGTTTGTTATCAACTAAACGAAGTTTAGCTGCTTTGGCGAGAAATTCAGCAGGGATTTGATCGCTCAGCCAATATTCACCTGCAATAGAGACTAACTCTGCTTGCAAATGCGTACAATAAATCTGACTTTCAATATCACCAGAAGCACCTGCTAAGGCACGACCGCGCATCACACCATATATATGAATATTACCATCTGCTAACAGTTCTGCACCTGCACTTACATTACTTGTGACGATAAGATCACTATTTGGTGCGTAAATACGTTGCCCAGAACGAACAGGGGTATTGATAATTCGAGTCTTACGATAAACGGGCTCATTTTGTACCGTGGCAACACTTGCCTCAGCCTGAATTTCAACAGGTTTCTGGCTTTTACCTTCACTTAATATTGGTAAGCCTGCTTCATTGGCTTTTTGGCGCAATAAAGGGTCTGTACACCCACTAACTCCAACAATACGTAACCCCGCAGAAACCACAGATTTATGTATGCTGTATAAATCTGCATGTGCAGTTAATTCCGCAATATTGATGACAACAGGGGCATTTTTAAAGAAATCAGGAGCCTGACTTACTTTTTCTTGCAGCGCTTTTTTGATGAGTTTAGGCTCTTCACTGTATAAGTGAATAACTGAAAGAGTAAAACTGCTGCCTTTAAGTTCTATTGGCGATTGTGGCATCTATCTAGACTCAGCAAATTAAAATTTCCGAAACAATCCTCGGGTGAAGATATTCTGTAAAACAATAGCATGTTATAGTTACTACATTCTTCAAGCAAGCTAATGAACTAAGAAAAAGAGTTAAATATAATGATTTGTGCAATTTATAGAAGCCCTAAGCGTGAACAAACCTATCTTTATGTTGAAAATAAAGATGATTTTTCACGCGTTCCTGAAGAGTTATTAGCCCAATTTGGAACACCTCAATTTGCTATGGTGATTGCGTTAGACAAGCGCGAAAAGCTTGCTAATGCTGATTTATCACGAGTTAAGGCTGACTTACAAGAAGTTGGTTATTACTTACAATTTCCGCCTCCAGTGGAGGATCTGCTTTCAGAACATAAAGAGCTTAATATTTAAAGTAATTTAAGAAAAACCTGAAAAGCTTTGTGTGCTCTGGAGGATACAAATGAAACCAACGTTATTATATACATTAGTCGCTGGTTTGCTTTTAGCAAGTTGCTCAGCGAAACAACATGGAACGGTTGCGACTCAACCGATTACTGCGGAACAAAGTGCGGCGATTATCCAAGAAGTTGCTGCACTAGATAAAGCGTTTCCTATTGAGCAGCGTGAACCTTCGCAATTTCCTGCTTATGTGGAATTATTGAAAGAACATGCTATTGCTCAAGGGATCAAACCCGCCACGATCGAACGTGGTTTTGCAAATATTCATTTTATCGAACGAGTGGTAAAAGCGGATAAAGGGCAGCCAGAAAAAAGAGCAACGGTCACATTAGCAAGCTACCTGAAAAATGTCCTTCCGCAATCACGTATCAATGCGGGGTATGATAAGTATATTGAAAACAAGGCGCTGCTTGATTCAATTAGCCAAAAATATGGCGTTCCACCGCAATTTATTGTTTCCCTTTGGGGGCTTGAAAGTGGCTTTGGGCGCTCACAAGGAAAAGAAGACGTCATTTCAGCGCTCGCCACGTTATCTTTCGAGGGTCGCCGTGAAGCGCTTTTTAGCAAGCAATTGCTGGCAGCACTAGAGATAATGGATAAGGGGTATATCCCTGAAGACCAGCAATTAAAAGGCTCATGGGCTGGTGCGATGGGTCAGAGTCAGTTTATGCCAACATCCTATTTGTCTTATGCGGCAGATGGTGATGGCGATGGAAAGATGGATATTTGGAATAATAAAGCGGATGTTTTCGCCTCAATCGCCAATTATTTATCAACAGAAGGTTGGCAATCCCAATTACCATGGGGCTACCAAGTCAGTTTACCAGCGGACTTTGGCCGAGCTTTAGAAGGCGTTAAAGCAGAACAAGGTAAAACTGTCAGTGATTGGCAGCAATTAGGGGTTAAGTTACCTGCATTTGCACAACTATCGCCGGATGTAAAAACATGGGTTGTTATTCCGGATGATCCTGAAGGTAGAACATTTTTAGTGACAGAGAACTTTCGCACCATCATGCATTGGAATCGCTCATACTATTTTGCATTGAGTGTTAGCTTGATGGCCGATGGCATCGCTCAAAAAATACAATAACGATAATAGGAGTTACCCTTATGTATCAACATCGTGACTGGCAAGGTGCTTTACTTGATTTTCCAGCAAACAAAGTTGTTTGTGTAGGTAGTAACTATGCCAAGCATATCAAAGAGATGGGCTCAGCTGTACCCGAGGAGCCGGTTATCTTTATCAAACCTGAAACTGCACTTTGTGATATCACTCAATCGATTGTTATTCCAAAGGATTTGGGTGCAGTTCACCATGAAGTCGAAATGGCAATTTTGATTGGCATGCCATTAAAAAATGCGGACGAAGACCGTGTTTCTCGTGCAATTGCAGGTTATGCCGTTGCGCTGGACTTAACATTGCGTGATTTACAGGCAAAATTTAAGAAAGCGGGTCAGCCGTGGGAAAAAAGTAAAGCGTTCGATGGTTCTTGCCCAATTTCAGGGTTTATTCCAGTCAATAATCCAAGTGAATTGCAGAATGTTCAGTTATCACTGGAAATTAATGGGGAAATTCGCCAAGAAGGCTCAACGCGTGATATGATCACGCCGATTTTACCTCTTATTAGCTATATGTCCCGCTTCTTCACATTACGTGCAGGGGATGTCATTTTGACGGGGACCCCAGAAGGTGTCGGTCCATTGGCCTCTGGTGATATGTTAAAGCTATCGATTAATGACCACTCGCTGACAACTCGAGTTATTTAAGTATAGGATTGATAAGTATTATGTCGCAGTTCTGGCAGGTTAAGACACTAGATGAAATGACAGATGATGAATGGGAATCTTTGTGTGATGGATGTGGGCAATGTTGCTTACATAAATTAATGGATGAAGATACTGATGAAATCTATTTCACCAATGTGGCTTGCAACCAATTAAATTTGAAAACCTGCCAGTGCAAGCATTATGAAAATCGCTTTGAGTACGAGGCGGATTGCATCAAGCTCAACCGTTATAATTTAGAAACTTTTGAGTGGTTACCAACGACTTGTGCTTATCGTTTATTGCTTGAAGGAAAAAGCTTACCTGCTTGGCACCCGTTAAAAACAGGTTCCAAAGCTGCAATGCATAATGAAGGTGTGTCTGTGCGGCATATTGCCGTTAGGGAAATTGATGTGGTTGATTGGGAAGACCACATCATGAATAGACCAAAAGGTAGGGGTTAACGGCTCCGATTTTTCGTTGAAAGTTAGTATTGCTTTTTACTTGATGGCAGAATTGCCGCCATCTACAAACAGCGCAGTTCCTGTCACAAAGCTTGACATTGAACTGGCTAAAAATAATGCGGCTGAAGCGATTTCTTCAGGCTCAGCCAATCTTTTCATAGCATGTAAATTAGCAGCCCAATCTCTTTGCTGTTGATCGCCAGCCATATCTGTATTTACACCGCCAGGTAATAGAGCATTTGCTCGAATATTTTGTGTGGCATAATCCGCAGTGATCCCTTTAGCCAAGGCAATTAAAGCAGTTTTCGCTACGCCATAGGCCGTCATATAAGGTAAAGCTGAGCTAGTTCCTACAAAGCTAGATGTAAAGACAAGTGATCCACCACCTGTTTTAATCATGGCAGGAATTTGGCTTTTCGCCCCCATAAATGCAGCGGTAATATTTGCATTTTGTACTTGAAACCATTCTTCTAACGTAAAGTCCGCTAAAGATTTTAAAGTACCAACAGAGCCTGCATTATTTATTGCAATATCAAGCTTACCAAATTCATTAAGTGTTTTATCGATAATGGCACTATGCGTCTCTTCTACACAGATATCACCCACATGATAAATGACCTTACCGCTATATCCTTGTATTTCACTTACAATCTTGCGGAGGTTTTCTTCGCGTCTTGCAGTTAAACAGACAGATGCTCCATGTTTAGCAAATAGAAGGGCTGTCGATTTACCTATGCCAGAAGATGCTCCCGTAATAATTGCAACTTTGTTTTTTAATAACATCATGATGCTCCTTAGTTTATGTGTATAAACCATAACTTAGGTGAGACGATAGCAATCTCTGTTTCTTGCTTTATAATTTAATGATAGGAATTTAAATATGTAGAGAGAGATAGGACTATCTTTGATGAATACCTTTTTATGGTTTTCTTTAAATATATTCAATGATAGTTGGGCTAAATAGAAGGTCTAATGTGGTTGCTATTTTGGGAAAAGCGGCTCTTATTGCAGTTGAGACGATAGAGCCTTTCTTAGTTTTTAAATTATCACTATTGGTTTTATAGTCATTGTACAAATAGGGACGGAAAGAGAACTGCGTGCCTTTTTTCTATCGGATAACAGGCACGCAGTTTGTTAGAACGTTCAGATAAATAAACCTGTTTTTGCTGGTGTATTAAATATGGGAATAAATGATTCCAACACTCAGTGCTAGAATTGACCAAAACCCGATAAATAGAGTGTACTTCGTTATCATGGAGTTTACTCCTGTTGTTTGATGTTAGTGTATCTACTTAATTTACTTTAAGTTAAATACACAAGTGAATAAGCTAACAAATTTTTACATCTATTACAATGTTGTATAAATTTACATTTAATTTTAAATTTATATAGTTAAAAGTACTTAATTAATTGTTATTATTCGTCAAATTTGCTAGATTTCTTGCTTATTTTCGATGAAATTATGAAATAACATGAAATCTATATATTCACTGCTTTGTTTATGCATCATCTCAGGATGTTCTTCGAATCCAACTTTTGAACCTAATAAGTCTACATGGCCAAAGCCGCATAAAGATTTGCGTACATCGGAGCAAAAGTGCATAGATAGAGAAGCAGTTCACGAACAACAACGCGCCGTTATGCGAGGGGAAAGACCAGACTACGGTGTTTTTGAACGTTACTAGTAGGGGGTATTGTTAAATATCCACGATTTTTTATAACTAGCTAACTTATATTGTTCTTATTGTTCCTGATAGGAGGTGAATTTTAATTATGCTCACCGTAAATGGTTTTTATTTATGATTACAACCTTCTTTCGCATACTCTGTTTTTTAATATTGATACTATTTGCGTTTGTACTTGGTGTCTCATTAAACCTTAATCCTCAATTGGATGTAACGGCTCAGGCTAAATTGATGGTGGCAAACTTTATGTATCAACCACAAGCGACAGAGTTTAGAAATGTGAAACTGTATGCAGCAGCTGCAGGCTCCCCTCATAATATAATAGGGAATGTGTGTGGTGAAGTATTCACCTTTAAAGATGAAGCACCTTACCAGTATGAAAAATTTATTATTCAAGTCGCAAAAGATAAAAATAAAAAGAATATTTTATCTTTTCCTTTATTTGATTTTGAAGGTGAGATGATCCCTGAAGCTGATTTTCAAAAAATTTGGCAACAACGTTGTGTGAATGAAATTCCAGTAATAGCACCATAACATTAATATAAAGGCGTAGTTTTCTATTCTCTAATTATAGGTATTAAAATGGAAGCATCCTTACCTGGACTTGATCTAATTACATTATTGGATATCCTTTTTTCTACATCACAGTTTCCTTTATTAGAAAGGTTTAGTCATCATGCATTAATGATTAATTATGCTTTTTAGCTAATCACTCATGATTGCCTTTAAATAGTTAGACTAATTTTTTAATATAATTTTAGTTATCAAATCTCGTCGAAAATAGTTTGTGGTGTTGTTAATATGCTGCGCATTTTTTGTTAAAATATAAAGTGTAATGGTAAGTATAAGCTTTGCTTTTATTTAGGTTGTTAGTTAACATATCCTAAATTAATGTAATCTAAGGGGAACAGAATGAAAACGTTTGGTGTCGTTTTAACGATTATTGGGCTCATTACTGCTTTTCTATCATATAATATGGATGTAAGTATACCTATCGTCTATGGTGAGAATATAAAAGATGCAGGCCTCGCATTTGATAGGCAAAATTACATTATTGGGAGTCTTGTTGTTGCTTGCTTAGGGATTTTAATTGTTATTTTTGATAATCGTAAGAAGAAATAATTTAGTTTAGGAATTTATTCATAACATAAGTTGTTTATAGCGCTTGGGCTAGGGCCGTAAATATATAGCCTGGTAATGTTCTTATGGGTCATTTTAAGAAGGCTCATTGAAGGAGTATTGGGATGTTGTTTTTCGTCGTGAGATGAATTGACTTAACTTAACCTAAATAAGGATGTGTATGAAAAAATACCTGGTCTTTTCAGCCTTAGTTTTAGTTGTGGGGTGTACCGCAAAAGAAGCGAATATGACAAAGCCTATTGGAATGGCTAATCCAGCTTCAGTTTATTGTGGGAAAATTGGTGGAACATCTGAAATTATTGATACTGGGGAAGGGCAAGTGGGTATTTGTACATTACCTTCAGGTGAGAAGATAGAAGAGTGGGCCTTATACCGCAGAGATCAACAATAAATTATCTAGCCTTTCTCCTAAAGCAAAAATCTGTTTTGGTTTTTGCTTTTCCTTAATCAAAAATAAATCATTTTTCACTCACCTTTTACTGTTATTGGCCGATAATAGTAGTGTCGTTATCTATTCGATAGTTATCATGAGTCTAGTATAAATTTTGTAGAGCGTCTTAAGTGCTTCGATGGCAACATTTTTATCGTTTCATATGGCTTTTAATGTTGAACATGATCGAACTATCGTAAATTGTTGATGTAAAATATTTTTATGGGGCATTGTCTCATTATGTTCAAAAAACAATACTAAAATAGAGTTAGCTACTTTATGTTATGTAATAGGGGTAAAAATAGGTCTTATTGCACGAATCGAATATGTATAAAAACGATATGATGCAATTTAAGATAGGATATTGTTTATTTACTGGTCTTTTTTTGATGTGTTTAAGGTGGTTGATCACACTCTTACACACTATATGTGTAAATTAAGAATATTCTTAATGCTAAAAATGAAGGTTAATATCTTTTTTTGGGGAGGTGTTCGTTTTAAGAAATCATGATGGTTTTCATATGGTTATGAAATGCGAAAATTGATATAGAACAGTTTGTTTTTTATACTAACTGATGGCTTTTTTTATTCTATATCAAAAACAATGATAATTTTTTTTTACATTGTTTCTATTATTGATAATCTCATTAAGATGTATTATTTGTTTGTGCTGTTGAATGAATAAAGCATTTTATTGCGATTTTATTATTATTTTTCCATCTATTTTTTTTTAGCCTTCCATTTATATATTTCTATTTGGATTAAATCAGATTCAAATAATTCCTTAATTCATATGTATTAACCATTATTCTGTATAAATCTAATTACTGATATGATTAACCCTAAATACTCGCTTTAGGTGTTTTCTTGGGGTTAAGCATAATAATTCGCTATTATCACTTTTTTAATCTTTGAGAATTTAATCATTATCCTCATGAAAATACATTAAAATAATTTATATTTAATGTTCTGTTTACTATTCTAAATATGATGTGTCTGGATGATATTTTGCGATAAAAAGTATCCAAATGTAAGTAAAATGTCTTTTTTTTCACTATAAGTCAGAAAAACGTGTTTTATAAAAAACTATTTAAGTTTAAATTTAAATATTTAAACTCTAGAAAATTATTATAAATCACTTTTTTATCTAAAAATTGAACTTTTTACGTGTAAATCAGCGAAAACAACACATCAGATACCTCAATCAATAGATCATTTTCAATAGATATCATCTATCAAATGATTTGATATGCAATGATAAAAACGATTTAATAAAATTTAAGTTATTATGTATCCTCTTTTCGAGATCATATAGAGCATATGATTATTAATTGAAAATAGGACTAATTAAGAAACATATTTATTTGTATTAATGCAGAAGGTTTCAAAATGAAACATAAGCCTTAATGTTCGTATATTTATTGTACGATAGGATTTTTGTTTTCATTTTTACCACTAAATAAAACAAAAACTTAATGAGTTCTTATAAGTGTAAGAATAAAAATCTCATATTAGGAAATGAAAATGAAGAAAGTATTACTGACTGCAGTTGCAACAACAATTATCGGTTTATCAACAGCTAACGCTGCTGGTACAAACGTTGGCGGTGGCCAAGTTAACTTTCACGGTAAAGTGACTGATGTTTCTTGTACTGTTTCTGTTGACGGCCAAGGTAGCGATGCTAGCGTTTACTTAGCGCCAGTTTCATTAGCAGAAGTTCGTGACGGTGGTGCAGACGTTTTACTGAAAGCTAAGCCATTTGTTATTGATGTAACTAATTGTGTTGCTGCAGATGTGCAAGATAAAGCGAATGATGCAGCAATTGATAAAACATTATTAAATGTTAACTGGACTGGTGGTAACTTACTGCAAGGTGCATCTGGGAAATCAGAAGGTTACTTAGCAAATACTGAAAGCACAGGTGCTTCTAACATCCAATTAGCACTATCTGTTGATGATAGCGCTGACTTAACAGGTAAAATTATCCCTGGTAACCCAACACAGAAAAAAGTTACTGGTGATGTAACTAAAGTTGAGAACGGAGCTCGTTTCCAATATTACGTTGGTTATGCAACTTCTACACCTAAAACGGTAACGACAGGTGAAGTTAAAAGCTATGCTACTTATGAAATCACTTACCAATAAGAGATCAGTAAGTTAATTATTTATTTATTAGTGTTATTCCTATGACATTATTTGAATATTAAGTAAATATTACTTTAATAAGCGGTAGCTATACTGCCGCTTTTATTTTGAGGTTTAAATGAAAGCAATAGTTTTTATATTCTGCTTCATTTTCAGTATGCATTCATTTGCTAATAATATTATCGTCAATGGCACACGGTTTATTTACCCTGGAAATGAAAAAGAAATTACCGTGCAATTAAACAACACAGCGGATCGTCCTGCGATTGCACAAGCTTGGCTTGATACCGGTGATGCATCGGAAACGCCAGATACGATAAAAACACCTTTTCAAATTACACCGCCAATTTCACGTGTAGAGGCTAAAGGTGGCCAAACATTACGAATCAAATTAATGGATAAAGGAAGTATTCCTCAGGATAGAGAAAGTTTATGGTGGTTAAATATTTTAGACATTCCACCAGTGGCTAAAGGTAAGGAAGGTGATAATCAGAATGTATTGCAATTAGCGATCCGCTCTCGCTTTAAATTCTTTTATCGCCCCACAGGACTCGGTAGTCGTGAATTAGCGCCAGAACAACTTGTCATCAAATCAAGTGGTAAGAATATTATTATCGATAATCCGACTCCTTACTATATTACGGTTACAAAGATTTCAACAGATGGTAAGTCTGGCTTAAATGAAAAAACTGTTTTATTAGAGCCCAAAAGTCAAACAACGGTAGAATTAAAAAAAGTCGTAAGTTCAGGAAGTAACATCGTAATTAATAATATTAATGATTATGGATCAGATATTGCGGTGAAAACTACCGTTAAATAGGAATATATGATGAAACAGCGAGAGTTAATAAATAAATATAGCAATACGCTCTCTGTGACCTGCTTTGTCACTGCATGTATGGTACCTACATTTTATGCATGGAGTGAAGAAGATACAACCTATGAGTTTAATAGTGGTTTTATTATAGGTAGTAAAGAAGACGTTGATCTGGCGCGATTCAATTCTTCAGGAATTAGCCCTGGAAAATATTCAGTTGATGTTTACACAAATAACAACTGGAAGGGGCGCTATGATCTCAATTTTGAAGAGCAGAAAGATGGTCGATTAGCGGTGTGCTACACGCCAGCAATGCTTTCTGACTTTGGTATTAATACTGAAAAATTGAACCCAACACTTAACCAAGATAGTGACAGTTGCTTACCATTAAAAGATTGGAATAATGAAAAAGATGTTGTGGATATTTTCCACGCATCGACACTACGTTTAGATATTTCTGTTCCACAAATTTATGAGCAGCGAATTTCCCGTGGATATGTTTCTCCTCAGTTTTGGGAAACAGGGATCCCTGCATTGAATGTAAGCTATATGGCTAACTATTATGATAATCATACTAGTGGTTCTCAAGGAACTGATAACGCCAGCGCTTACCTTGGATTAAATGCTGGGTTAAGCTTTGATGGTTGGTTGTTCAAGCATATTGGCAACCTTAACTGGCAGCGCCATGATGGTACGAATTGGAATAGCAATCAAACTTACTTACAAAAACCTATTGCAGGATTAAAATCAAAAGCGACTGCTGGGCAATTTTATACAGATGGCGATCTATTCGATAGTATCAGCTTACGTGGCGCAAAGCTGGCGACAGATGACAACATGTACCCTGATGGGATGTCAACATATGCGCCTGAAATTAGAGGTATAGCACAAAGTAATGCTTTGGTCACTGTCAGGCAAAATGGCTCTATTATTTACCAAACAACCGTCTCTCCAGGTCCTTTTAGCTTAACGGATGTTTATCCATCAGGTTATGGGAATGATTTGGTTGTAACAGTAAAAGAAGCTGATGGTAATGAAACGACTTTCAGTGTGCCATATTCATCGTTAGCGCAATTATTACGCCCAGGTTTCACTCGATATCAAGTTGCTAGTGGTAAAGCAGATGCTGATGGATTAAGAAATCGTCCCTTTATTATGCAGGGAACTATTCAGCATGGTTTGAATAATACATTTACACTTTATGGCGGTGTGACAGCATTTGATGACTACCAGGCTTATTTAGTTGGTACAGGTATCAATACTGGATTTGGTGCAGTTGCAGTTGACTTAACACAATCAAGAACTGCATTTAAATATAGAACCGAGAATGGGCAAAGCTATCGTTTAACATTTAGTCGTTTATTCACACAGACAGATACTAACCTAGTATTAGCTGCTTATCGATATTCAACAAAAGATTATTACAATATTAATAATGCATTGTATGCAATAGATAATGATAAGCGTGGCGTAGAAAATACGCTAGGCCGCGAAAAGAACGGCTTTAGCTATACAATAAACCAAAACTTACCAGAAGGGTACGGTGGGATTTATTTTACTAGCCGTATCTCTAATTATTGGGATAAATCAGGAACTGAAGAGCAATATCAACTGAGTTATAACAATAATTATAACCGTCTCTCATATGGTATCGCGCTGATGAGAGTATATGCAGATAATACTAATAATAATAAAAAAGACGACCGTATAAGTTTAAATCTGAGTTATCCCCTGTATTTTGGCGAAAGCCAGAGTGCAACATTGACGTCAAATACAGTATTCAATAACGAAAAATTTGGTTCAACTCAAATTGGTGCGAGTGGTGCATTCGATAAAGAGAATAACTGGACTTATGGTATAAACACTTCGGTTGCAAATGGTGGTGAGAAAAATATTGGTTTGAATACGGGATACCGTACCTCACTCGTAAATACCAACGCTAACTATAGCCAAGGCCAGGGATACCGCCAATTTGGATTGGGTGCTAATGGTTCTATGGTTGTGCACTCGGGGGGAGTGACATTGACGCCTAATAGTTCAACAACATTAGCGTTAATTGAAGCAAAAGGTGCTGAAGGTGCATCCATTATGGGGGCGCCAGGAACTCGTGTAGATAGTAATGGTTACGCTATCGCACCTTATGTAAGAGCTTATCGTATTAACAATGTAGAAATCGACCCTAAGGGCAGCCCAGAAGATATTGTTTTCGAAAATACAACAAGCCAAGTTGTGCCTTATGAAGGCAGCGTAGTTAAAATTAAGTTTGGTACTAAAGTAGAAAAAAATATTGCATTTAATGTCATAAGACCTGGCAATAAATCATTACCGTTCGGCGCGAATGTGACTGATAAAAATGGCGAGTCAATCGGTATTGTTGGGCAAGGAGGAACTGTGTTTATTAGCAGTGAAACCGCGAAAGAAGCATTCATTAAATGGGACAATGGCCAGTGTTCATTCTCTTTGGAAGCTGGAAACAGCAAGGAAAGTTTATGTCAATAACGAAACAATATCGTTTGTATATCGGAATTGGATTGCTTCTTACTGCAACTTATGCTTCTGCATATTGTAATCGTACTTCGACTCGTACATATGAGCTTAATATGCAGATGGGACGGGTCGTGGTAGATCCTAATTTAAATGTTGGGGATACAATCGCTGAACAAACGTGGGATATGAGAGAAAACTCAAGTGCTATTTATGCATACTGTACTCGAAATACACCGATCTCAGCATTAGTTACTATGTCGAGTCTTGTTCCTGTAGGGAATAAAATTTATCAGACAAATGTTCCTGGAATTGGTATGAAATTTCACCGTGAAGGTGCGATAAGGATGACATACCCAGATACATTTTATGCACCAACATCAAGTAACTACTACTTAGCTGGGTCGAAGTTTATTTTAACTTTAGTGAAAACGGCTCCTGTTACAGGATCTGGTGTTATTGCGAGTGGTTACTATACCTCTTATGGGTATATTCCAAATAACAATCCATTTTTAGTAACGAAGTTAGATGCTGAAGCAATTACAATAGTTTCTCCTTCTTGCCAAGTAGAGGGGGGGAATGAAAAAAATGTTTATTTGGATCCAATTAAACGTTCTCAGCTCAATGGTGTAGGTACAACTGCAGGTGAGAAAAACTTTGATATTAGATTGATCTGTAGTGGTGGTGTTAGCTATTCTGGCTTTGCAAATGTGAATATGACTTTTAATGGTGATGTACCAGACAAGATGAATAACCGACAAGGTGTTTTGATTAATCAAATTAAGTCATCAAATGGAGCTGCTGGCGTCGGGGTACAGGTTTTAGAACGTAATACAAATAAACCACTTATATTTAATGACAAGTATAGAGTTGGAGTCTTAGCAGATCGACAAACAAAGTATCTTGATTTAAATTACAAGGCTCGATATTACCAATATGGCAGTTCAACTTCAGCTGGTGAAGTAAATTCAAAAATGGTATTTAATATCACTTATGATTAATTGAATAGGTTTTTTGAGGAATATTCAAGAAACTAATTAATATGTATTGAGTTTAAATTATTATAAAATGCCAGTTGTTATTATAACGACTGGCATTTTATTTAACTCAAACTATAAAAATAACATGGTGCTGATGCATCCATGTTATTTTTATAATTAATGACCATCTTAATAAAAATTTTTTAGGGACGGTTTTTGATTGGAGCAATGACACTTTCTGCTGTATATTTTAATTCTTGGCTAGTTTCATTAGATAGCTTGTTTTTATTTGATTTTGAACTAGTTGTATAACCATGAAAAAACCATTCGATTGGGCAATCCAAAACTTCAGCGATATCAACTAAATGGTTAATAGGTATTTTATTTATACCATTCTCATATCGAGATATTTGTTGCTGACTTAAATTTAATTTATTAGCTAAATCAGCGCCAGAAAGACCAAGTTCTTTTCTCCGGTTTTTTATTTTTATACCGATAATACTATGAATGTCCATATGACATCCTCGATTTTTGTGAAGGGTTATTATTTGATATTTTTAGTCAACTATTACGGGAATAGTATATTAAAAATTAAAGCGATTTGAAAGTTTTAATGCTCATAATTATGATAAAAATCTCTGTTTATAATAAAATAATTAAAGTCATTGTTTTTAGTGTGGGATATTTACGATATTAAAAGAAAAAGTTCACTTTTAATTGTTAATATAACCAATAAAATTAATGGCACTGGTGTTATCAAGTTATCATTATAATATTATTTCAACAATCTAATTCAGCGTGAATTTTAAATCATTGATTAAAATCAATGTATTAAGGTTTTATTAAAATTAAGTATTCAATTTTTTAAATGAGTTAATGTATGGATAATTCATTGTTAATATTCTGATCCTTAATATCTAATCTAGATAATTAAATATTGATTATACTCATTGATAAATAACATAATGTAATAAATGTTCGATAAGGTAGAGTATAAAAACTAAAAAACATCTTATATGATGTTTTTTGCAAAAGGGTCGTTACTCGGATCTTGATTCCATATATATTCCATTCTTAATGCAATGCTTTTAGCTATTTCAACACCATAAAAATCACTGACGATTTGTAGAGACATATCAATACCTGCACTGATACCAGAAGATGTATAAAACTTACCATCATGAACCCAACGTGCAAGCGGTTGCCATTTAACAAGATGATTTAGACTGGTTACCCATTCATAAGCAAGTTTGTTCGTTGTTGCTTTTACTCCATTTAACAGTGAGGTTTTTGCCAGTATGGCAGAACCTGTACAAACCGAAATGGCAGTATCTGCAAATTCAAACTGTGTTTTTACCCACTGGATATAATCTTCATCCATAGAAAGAGGGCGGGAGCCTTGCCCTCCAGGGATCAATATGTGCCGATAGGATGGAGTTGAAATCATGTGCGTATTAACAGTTACACCTTGAGAGCTTGTCATTGGCATTCCTGTTGGTGAAATAAAATCAATTTGGCAATGGTCGAGCCGACCAAATACTTCAACAGGCCCCATCACATCAAGGGTTTCAAATCGATCAAACAGGATAATAGCAATATTGTTTATAGGCATAGGGGATTGATTTCTTATTTTCAAAATAGGTATTCTGCCATAATGCTATTTTTTAGATTGGGATTTTGTGCACCAAACACTAAAGTGTCTAAAAACAAAAATTAATCCCAAAATATGTGCATTAACATATACTATTACTAAGGTTCTACTGGCGCTTATCACTATCCGTGAGGTGAAAAATGAAACTGTATATCTATGACCACTGCCCATTTTGCGTTAGAGCAAGAATGATTTTGGGCTTAAAAAATATTGCAGTAGAGCAAATCGTTCTGTTGGATAACGATCATGAGACACCCATCCGAATGATCGGTAAAAAAATGCTACCGATCTTAGAAAAAGATGACGGGAGCTATTTACCAGAAAGCCTAGACATTGTGCATTATATTGACCAGCTAAGTGAAAAAAAATACGCTACGGGGGTTTTATCACCACAAATTGAAACTTGGTCTAAAGCCGTATCTGGTGTCGTCTCTAAATTAGTGACTCCCCGTTTTGTCGAAACGGATTTCCCAGAAATAAGCACAAATGAAGCTAGAGCTGCATATAAAGAGAGAACGTCAAAATCCTATGGTGACTTGGCTGAATTTCGAAAAGAAACACATACTTTACTCGTCGAACTCGCACCTCAAATGTCATTATTAGATGTCTGGCTAGAAAACCGCGGCGAGACTATTGATATAAACGATTTTTATATCTTTCCTACGTTACGTAGCTTAAGTATTGTTGCTGGCTTAGCTTTCAGTAGCAATATCCGTAATTATATGGATAAAATGTCACATATCACGAAAGTGGACTTGTTGTTCGATAAGGCTAAGTAGTTTTGAATAGATATAGGTCTATAAAAGCCGTACCCATTTGAAATCACATTAATGAGTACGGTTTTGTATTTAGAATATGAGACTAATTGACGTAATCACGCAAGGAATACACTAATTTGTAATGTCCTTGAATTAAGACGAGTTGATTATTTTTTAAATTAATAGTCGCACCTTCTATAAGCATGCGTTTTAACATGGTATCCCATTTAGACAAATCTTCATCAACACATTCAAGTTCCGTCTTGGCCAGGTTTTTAACGGTGATATTAGCGTTATTAATATAGCCTAATCCATTAAAGTCATTACACATTGAGGCAGAAACAAACATCTTTTCTCCAAAAGCGATGTAAGGAACAGTTTGTTTTGCTTTAATGGGTTTACCGTCAACTTCAGTTAAAACATAGCGATGGTGAACTAAAGCATCTCGAATCGATTTATCGTCGTTCTTCGCATCGACTTGATGTGTTTGGCAAGCCGCTAATAATAAACCCAATAAGGTCAGTGGAATTAAACGTTTCATCAATCCAACGTCCAATTAAGCATTAACAATATTCGGGCAGGCTTTGCCATGGCTAACCTGATCAATATTGCTAAGAGTTGTTTGACTAATACTGGTTAAAGCCTCTTCAGTTAAAAATGCTTGATGGCCTGTAAATAATACATTGTGACAAGATGAAAGGCGGCGGAAAACGTCATCTTGAATCACATCATTAGATTTATCTTCAAAAAACAAATCACGTTCATTTTCATAGACATCCATGCCAAGTGAACCGATTTTTTGTGATTTCAATGCATTAATTGCGGCGACAGAGTCAACTAAGGCTCCTCGACTTGTGTTGATGATCATGACCCCTTTTTTCATTTTACTGAAAGCGCTTTCATTGAGTAAATGATGGTTTTCAGGTGTTAAAGGGCAATGAAGAGAGATAACGTCTGATTGTTTATATAAAGTATCTAAATCAACATACTCTGCACCTAAGTCTAAAACTGCTTGGTTAGGGTAGGGATCGTGTGCAAGTAAGCGCATGCCAAAACCTTTTAAAATACGTAAAGTCGCTTGCCCAATTTTGCCCGTTCCGATGATCCCTGCTGTACGATTATGCATGTTAAAGCCAGTTAAACCCTCAAGCGAAAAGTTCGCATCACGGGTTCGTTGGTAAGCACGGTGGATCCGGCGGTTTAGGCACAGCATCATTCCAACCGCATGTTCAGCAACCGCTTCTGGCGAATAAGCTGGAACACGAACAACGTGAATTCCAAGCTCTTTTGCAGCTTCAAGATCAACATTATTAAACCCAGCGCAGCGTAAAGCTAAAATGTGAATATTTAAAGCTGCAAGCTCTTCTAAAACAGCACGATTGGCTTCATCATTAACAAAAATACACACTGCGTCAGCCCCCACAGCATTTTTGGCGGTTTGAACAGTTAATGGAAAATCAAAGTATTCAATACTAAAATTAAATTCTGAGCCTTGATTAACTTGCTCCATGTGCTTGCGATCATACTGTTTGGTACTATAAGAAACAATTTTCATCGAAGAGACTCCAATTTTTAGGAACCAATAAAAATAGTAGATAAAATAGTGTACCTACAAAAGATAAACTCAGAATAAGACAATTAAGTTTGTAAATCACCTAGAAATTAAGAAAATAGGTATCTGTTTACATATGAATATGGTTTATGCTTTTTAGACAACGAGTTAATGTAAAGATTGAATTAAAATTCAACAATCATGGTACTGAGCTAATCTCACAAGGACGAAGTTGATGCAGGTATTTAAAAGAGCTGGCAAAATTTTACTCTGGTTTTTCGGAGGGAGTGCTATTCTCTTAGCTATATTATGGATAACAGTCGCACGCTGGCTTCCTGTTGTTGCTTCTCATTACTTACCAAAGCCACTTCAATTATCATTTTTAGATCCAAGAATGGCTCAGGGGCAATTACAGATCGCTGAGCTCAGTTTAACAGCAAAGAATTGCAAACTTGTTGATTTGCAAAATGCTCGTCTTTCTTTTTTCCCACTTCATTTAAATATAGATAATGTTAACGTTTCTACAGAGTGTATTAGCGCACTTGAATCGGATGAAATGGCATCTGGAGAACCGCTAAATATTGCTGAGCTGATTGACAAAATTCCTCTTTTTTCTATGGTCATAAATAATATCAATATCCAACCATGGGATGACTACCAGGGGAGTATTTGGTTACGCCGTTCAGATAAAAACATCCCTTTGCAGTTTGATTTTAGAGGAGATAATTTAAGATTATCCTCGCTGATTACTAAAGATAAACAGTTGGTGATCAGTGAGTTCTCGGCATTTTTACCAGAACAACAGCAAACAATAACATTAACAGGTGATGTTCAATTACCACTCATTGCAAGCCAACTTCCACAAAAAGGAATGTTGGAGGCCAATTTTAAATTATTAAGCCCTGAAAAACATTTACAAGCAAAATTAGCATGGCTAGATGAAAATGGAGTGTTAATTGTCACTGACACGGATATGCAAAAAACGGTACTGAATCTTCCATGGGCATTATCACCATCAATAGTTACCGTTTCACAAGGAAAATGGCAATGGGAAGAGGCAGGGATACCCATAGAAGGTGGTGTCAGCTTTCAAATTGAAAATTGGGAAAAACCATTAGGCGATATGATTTTTTCTGGCCGCTTGAATATGTTGACGCAGGCGAAGAAAGGTAAGGGGAATATTGTATTAACGCTACCAGAAACGCATCTTGATTTATTAAATACGGATGTTGATTTTAAGCTAAATGGGCAAGTTAAATATGATGATATGGTTCTTGATATTAATCTGCCTGCGAAAATTTCAGGACAATTAACCTCACCTAAAATCTCTTTACTATCAGGCTCATTATTAAGAGCTTATGGGCGAGCATCGCCAACGATCATGTTAAAAGAGATCCGTTTACCTTTGGCTGGAACATCTTTAAGCGAAGAAGGAATATCGGGAAGGCTACAGGCAATATTAAAAGTGCAAGAGCAATATTGGGGGGACTTTGATATTCACCTTGATGGTAAAGCCAATAAATTTACCCTTGATAATGGTAAGTGGTTTTGGAATTACTGGGGAAATGCCAAATTACCTTCATTAGCAGCACGTTGGGATATTAAGGGCAATGGTAGTTGGCAAGACTCATTAATTACCTTAAATAATCTGACAACAGGCTTCGATCAAATTAAATATGGTTTGTTATCGATGAGTGCCCCACGCTTAAAACTCACAAAGCCATTGCAGTGGCAAAGAGATGGGACAAAAGCTAGCTTTAATGGTGCATTACAATTAACCAGTAATCGAATGCAGTTTGGTGTCGAAAGTTATTTACCAAAAATAACAGTGAACGCGGATATTAAAGGAAAGTCACCTGCTGAATTTCAATTAAAAGGTGATTTAAGCACGCAAGATGTGGGGCCCATTGTTATTTTTGGGCGTTGGGATGGTGAGCGTTTAAGAGGGGAGGCACGCTGGCCAGAACAGTCTGTCACCGCATTTCAAACATTAATACCTGCCGATCTTGGACTCGAACTTAAGCAAGGTAAGTTATTCTCACAAGCGGCATTTTCAATTACCCCAGAGGATGGGTTTATTGCTGGTGGACATTGGCGTGTGGAAAATACAAGTCTTTGGTTAAAAGATGGTGAGTTATCTGGCTTAAATTTTGTATTACCATGGCGTTTAAAGCAAAGCACATGGACTTTTGGGGAAAAATCTCCCGTAGAATTGCGAATTAAAAAGCTCAACAACCTTTTTGAACTGACGGATATTAAAGCCGACTTAGTTGGAACTTATCCGCCAACAGATTCAGCACCACTGAAACTCACAAATGTTGGGTTTAAAATGTTGGGCGGTGATGTCTCTATGGACTTATTACGTTGGCCGCAAACGGATGCATCGACGATACGATTACATCAAATTGAACTGAGTCAATTATTTACCATACTAAAAGTATCTCAATTTGCCGTTTCAGGCAAAGTAAATGGTGAACTTCCGTTTTATTTGAATAATCCTGAGTGGATAGTCAAGCAAGGATGGGTAGAAAACAATGGTCCTTTAACCTTACGGTTAGATACACAATTTGTAGAATCTATTCAAAAAGATAATATTTCTGCGGGGTCTGCCATTGGCTGGTTACAGTATTTAGAAATAAAACGTAGCCGTACCGATGTGAATATCACTAATCTAGGGCAGCTAACGATGAAAACAATCCTTGAAGGCTTTAACGCTCAAGAAAAGAAAAAACGGGAGGTGCATTTAAACTACCAACATGAAGAAAATATTTTTCAGCTGTGGCGTAGTTTACGATTTGGTAGCTCTTTAGAAGAATGGCTTGAAAAGAACCTATGAAGGTTTAAGGAATAACGTGAGTACATTAAAAGTAAGTACAGTGATTATTATGGCTTTTTTCTTAGTGGCATGTTTGCGAGTAGAAGTCGCGACACCAGATAAGCCAATTAATATTAATATGAATGTGAAAATAGAGCACGAAATACAGATAAAAGCTGACAGACAAGTTGAAGAGTTACTCAAAGAAAACAGCGACTTATTCGGGGAGGTCAGCGATAAATGAGCCGAATAATAAAAGTATTAACTCTGTGTTCACTATTAAGTGTATTTTCAGCATTTTCACTTACGGTGGATGAAGCAAAAGAAAAAGGGGTTTTGGGTGAAACGCTATCAGGCTACTTAGCGGTAGTAAAAACTGAGAATGTTGAAGCCGTTAAATTAGCAGAACAAATTAATCGTGAACGGGAAAAAAAGTACAGCGAAATTGCGTCCAAAAATAACCTTAAAACCAATGAAGTCGCTCGAATAGCAGGGCAAAAACTAGTCGAAAGGGCGAACGCTGGGGAATATGTGCGAGGTATTAATGGTCAATGGCTAAAGAAAAAATAAAAATGCGCACTCAGAAAGTGCGCAAAGTATAACAAAGGTAGTTTAGGTTGTTTTGATGATTGATTTAGACAATAAGGCCATTAATGTGTTGTTGAGCTTGCTGGTGGGCTTTTTCGACTGAACCATTACCTAAAGCTGTGCCTTCGGCAAAAACAAATTCAATATCTTTAATACCCAGAAAATTTAAAAATAAAGTCATATAAGGCACCATGGTATCTGCTGGGGTATCTTTATATATTCCACCACGGCTGGTTAAGACAAATGCCCGTTTATTTTCCAGTAAACCGACAGAGCCTTGTTCGGTATATTTAAATGTATGGCCTGATCTCGCAATAAAATCAAAGTAATGCTTTAAGTGTGAGGGGATCGTAAAATTATACATTGGCGCAGCAATAACAATGACATCATGTGCTTTTATTTCTTCAATTAAGGAATTAGACAGGTCTAAATGTGCTTGTTGTTGCTCTGTTTTCGTGTCACTAGGGCCAAAAGCTGCTAAAATTTCACCATCAATGGCAGGGATTGGCTCATTGACGAGATCTCGAACAGTCACAGTGTCCTCAGGGTTCTTTTCTTGCCATTGTTGAATAAAGTAATCGGCTATTTTATTGCTTTGAGAATTGTCTGCCAGAATACTTGATTTTAATAGTAATACGTTACTCATTATGGTCCTTAAATTTATTGATGTTGCTTTACGTATAATCATACGTGATAGCTAACTGATTGATAGAAAGAAAATTAGACTGCCTTCTTCAAAAAAACTGATGGTATTATTTATGTAATAACAAGAACTAAAAAATAAAACGAAATATTGCTGCTATACGACGAAGTAAAAGGCCGTCGTGCATTGTACTTGATTAAAAATAAGGGTTTAAAGCGTGAAATCCATACTGATGGCATTAAATGCTGAAATAGGACAAACTTCACTGCGTGATCAGTGGTTACTGAAAAAAAGAATTCAAGGTATTGCAAAAATCCGTGATGAAAAATCACGTAATGCGGTACTCGATGTGATTAAAGCAGATATTGAATTAGCAAAACAAAAAGTTGCGATAAAAAAACTGAACCCACCTAAAATTGTCTATCCAGATAATCTTCCTGTTAGTCAAAAGAAAGACGTTATCTTGGATGCAATTAAGAAGCACCAAGTGGTGATTATTGCAGGTGAAACAGGATCAGGGAAAACAACACAGATCCCGAAAATTTGCCTCGAGCTTGGCCGCGGTCTCCAAGGTTTTATTGGTCATACTCAACCAAGACGGTTGGCGGCCCGTTCGGTTGCGACCCGTCTTGCTCATGAATTAGAGTGCGAGCTTGGTACTAATGTGGGTTATAAGGTACGTTTTAGTGACCAAGTGAGTGAAACAACTCAGGTCAAATTAATGACAGACGGTATTTTGCTGGCGGAATTACAAAATGATAAATTGCTCCTGCAATACGATACCATCATCATTGATGAGGCCCATGAAAGAAGTTTAAATATTGATTTTATTCTAGGCTATTTACGCCAATTATTACCAAAGCGGCCTGATTTAAAAGTTATCATTACTTCCGCAACCATTGATCCTGAACGTTTTTCTAAACACTTTAACCATGCTCCAATTGTCGAGGTTTCAGGGCGTACTTATCCGGTTGAGGTGCGTTATCGCCCTATAATTGGGGATGATAACGATAACGAACGTGACCAGATTGATGGGATCATTGATGCAGTAAATGAATTATCTGTTGAAGGTAATGGCGACATTTTAATTTTTATGAGTGGAGAGCGGGAAATTCGTGATACCGCAGATGCACTATCCAAATTGTCATTGCGTCATACGGAAATTTTACCTTTATTTGCAAGGTTATCTAATAGCGAGCAGAACCGAATTTTTCATCCTCATGGTGGCAGACGCATAATTTTAGCGACTAACGTTGCGGAAACATCACTCACAGTTCCAGGTATCAAGTATGTTATTGATACGGGTTATGCTCGAATTAGCCGTTATAGCTATCGAACTAAAGTCCAACGCTTACCCGTTGAAGCCATTTCACAAGCATCAGCCAACCAGCGTAAAGGGCGTTGTGGACGGGTTTCCGATGGTATTTGTATTCGATTATATTCAGAGGAAGACTTTCTTTCTCGCCCTGAATTTACCGATCCTGAAATTCTAAGAACTAATTTAGCTTCCGTTATTTTGCAAATGACCTCTATTGGGCTAGGGGATATTGCTGCATTTCCATTTGTTGAAGCACCAGATAAGCGCAATATTCAAGATGGTGTGAAGTTACTCGAAGAGCTCGGTGGTATTAAACCGCATAAACAAGTGGATAAAGGCTATCAACTTACGGATATAGGCCGACAACTCGCGCAATTGCCCGTTGATCCTCGATTGGCGCGGATGGTGATTGAGGCGCGAAAACACGGTGCAGTACGTGAGACGATGGTTATTGTATCGGCGCTATCGATTCAAGACCCAAGAGAACGCCCATTAGATAAGCAGCAAGCTTCTGATGAAAAACACCGTCGCTTCCATGATAAGCAATCGGATTTTATGGCGTTTTTAAACCTTTGGGATTACCTCAAAGAGCAACAAACCCAGCTTTCGAATGCGCAATTTCGCAAAATGTGCCGCCAAGATTTTCTAAATTATTTACGCATTCGTGAATGGCAAGATCTTTATACCCAGTTACGTCAAGTAGTGAAAGAGCAAGGCTTTGCAATTAATAGTATTGAAGCGGATTTTCGAGGGATCCATGTTTCATTATTATCGGGCCTGCTTTCTCATATTGGGCAAAAAGATGCAGATAAACATGAGTTTACTGGAGCAAGGAATGCGCGCTTTACTATTTTCCCAGGCTCTGGTTTGTTCAAAAAACCGCCTAAGTGGGCCATGGTTGCAGAGTTGGTTGAAACATCAAAATTATGGGGGCGTATTGCCGCCGCTATTGATGTTGAGTGGGTTGAGCCTCTAGCGGCGCACCTGACTAAGCATAACTATAGTGAACCACATTGGTCAAAATCAGAAGGCGCAGTGATGGCATCTGAAAAAGTGACATTATATGGTTTGCCAATTGTGGCATCACGGCAAGTGAATTATGGCAATATTGACCCGCTGCTTTGTCGTGAATTGTTTATCCGTCACGCCTTGGTTGAAGGGGATTGGTTAACACGTCATGCGTTCTTTAAAGAAAACCTGAAATTGCTGTCAGAAGTTGAAGATTTAGAACATAAATCTCGCCGCCGCGACATCCTTGTTGATGATGAAACCCTATTTGCCTTTTATGACCAACGTATTCCAAACGATGTGATTTCATCTCGTCATTTTGATAATTGGTGGAAAACAGCGTCAAAACAGCAAGCTGACTTGCTGAATTTTGAAAAGAGCATGTTAATCAAGGAAGATGCAGGCAATGTCTCCGCGCTTGATTACCCCAATTATTGGCATCAAGGTGATTTAAAATTCCGCTTAAGTTATCAGTTTGAACCTGGAACAGATGCGGATGGCGTGACGGTATATATTCCGTTAGCAATTTTAAATCAGGTACAAAATAGTGGGTTTGACTGGCAGGTGCCAGGATTGCGTCACGAACTGATTGTCGCATTAATCAAATCATTGCCTAAGCCTATCAGACGAAATTTTGTTCCTGCTCCTAATTATGCATCAGCGTTTCTTGAGCGAGTAGCAGAGCCAGAAGGAAATGTATTAGATAAGCTAGAAAAAGAGCTACGACGGATGACTGGCGTTACGGTTGATCGTGATGCTTGGCAGCTTGACCAACTTCCTGCGCACTTAAAAATGACTTACCGCGTGATTGGTGAAAAAAATAAAACCATCGCAGAGGGGCAAGATCTTGATGTTCTAAAAAGCAGTTTAAAAGAAAAAGTACAAGAAACGCTTTCTGAAGTTGTTGATGATGGTATTGAGCAATCAGGATTACATATCTGGAGTTTTGGCGAACTACCACAACGCTATGAGCAAAAGAGGGGCGGTTATTCAGTGAAAGCCTACCCAGCGTTGGTTGATGAAAAAAACAGTGTCGGTATTCGGGTGTTTGAAACGGAATTTGAGCAGCAACAAGCCATGTGGAGTGGTGTTCGTCGATTATTATTGCTTAATATTCCTTCTCCAATTAAATATCTCCATGAAAAATTACCCAATAAATCTAAATTAGGTTTGTATTTTAACCCTTATGGTAAGGTATTAGACCTTATTGACGATTGTATTGCTTGTGGGGTTGATCAACTGATCTCCAACTTTGGTGGTGCTGTATGGGATGAAGCGCAATTTGAGAAGCTTAAAGAGTTTGCTCGTGCAGAACTCAATGACGTTGTGGTCAATATTGCGAAGCAAGTTGAACAAATTCTAAGCGCGGTGTTTGCCATTAATAAACGTTTGAAAGGGCGGGTAGATTTTTCTATGGCACTAGCACTTTCTGATTTAAAAGCGCAAATGGGGAACCTAGTCTTTAAAGGGTTTGTGACCGCACATGGCTGGAAGCGTTTACCTGATGTGCTACGTTATTTAAATGGCATTGAACGTCGCCTTGAAAAACTGGCTATTGACCCGAATCGTGATCGCGCACAAATGAGCAAAATTGAGCATGTGCAAAATATGTGGCAACAATGGCTAACGAAACTTTCACCTATTCAAAAAAATATACCAGAGGTGCAGGAAATTCGCTGGATGATTGAAGAATTACGTATAAGCCTATTTGCTCAACAATTAGGAACGCCATATCCAATTTCAGACAAACGTATTATTCAAACGATGGAAAGTTTGTCACAAAAACTCTAATGTATTTTTTAACTTGGATGAATAAAACCGCTTTGGGCTTATAGTCTAAAGCGGTTTTTTATGTCTAATCGCATATTACTGATATTTTAGTTACAACATACTATTTTTTGATAAAATTTATATACAATTGCGTAAGTACAACAGTTTTAGGTCACTAATCGTAAAATAGGAAACAGTGCATAATAAAGTAAGGATAGGCTGAGCGAATAGAAAACTCGATATAATACGGGGAGTTGTATTGAATGAAGGAAAGGAGGGCAGAGACCCTCCTTGATAGCCATCAAGCCACTAAGTAATAAAGGGCAGGAAGGGATGCACCCATGATAGCGAACGCCATAGTGGTTTCAATGGCCTTTAATGGAGCCTTACAAGACTGTTGTTGACGTGCATAGAAAAACACCAAGATTCCTGGAGCATATAACACAACGGATAGCATAAGATTGATTAACCCAGAGGCATATAATAACCATAGGCCGTAAATACTTGCAACGAACCCAACCATTAATAATGCTTTGCTGTGCCTTTCAAATGCGACTTTCATTAAGAATGCACCGACTAGAAAATACGGTACTAAAATCATTTCTGAGGCAATTGTCAGTAATGTATTGTAATTACTGCCACTGAGCCAAATTAAGACCAAAGAAAGCTGTACCGCGCCATTCGTTAGCCATAAAGATGAAGAAGGGGCATCATTTTTATTTAGCCGATTGAAGACTTTAGGGAAAGATTGATATTGTGCTGCAATATAAGGTACCTCAGCAGCCATAATAGTCCAGCTAAGGTAAGCGCCACAAACTGAAATGATGAGACCTGCAGCGATAATGATATCGCCACTTGAACCAATCAAATTAACCATTAAAGTGGCCATTGATGGGTTTTTAATCTCTGCCAGTTCAGCGCGAGGCATTATACCGAGTGATAATAATGTAACAAGTATATAAATGATGAGTGCAGAGCTAACGGCGAATATCGTTGCTAAACCAACATCACGGCGGTTTCTCGCTCGAGCGGAAACCACAACAGCGCCTTCGATACCAATAAACACCCAAAGGGTAATTAACATGGTGTCTTTAACTTGTTCCCAAACAGGCATTTTTAGCTCAATCCCACTAAAATCGGCACTAAAAATGTCGAGTTTAAACGCAAAAAATGCTAAAACGATAAATAGCCCGAGGGGAACGAGTTTTGCCATGGTGGCTAATTTATTAATACCTGCAGCGGTTTGTACGCCTCGTAGGACTAAATAATGAACAAACCACAGCAAGATAGATTCACCAATCAATGCCTGCCATGTATTCCCATCACCAAAAATGATGTTATCAGGGGTGTCGGTGAAAAAGCTGATCGCAGCAAAAACGATAACCAAGTAAGAGACATTGGCCACAACGGCACAAAGCCAATATCCCCACGCGGAACAGAACCCAACAAGTTCACCAAAGCCGACTTTTGCATAGGTAAAAATGCCACCATCAAGATCAGGACGAATGCGCGATAATAATAAAAGGGCAAATGCGAGAAATAAGATACCAACGCCTGTAATAGACCAACCAATGATTAATGCCAGTGGGCTCGCCACTTCAGCCATATTCTGAGGAAGACTAAATACACCCGCACCAACCATTGAGCTAAGAACAAGGGCGGTTAATGCAGTAAGGCTTAATGTATTTTTCAAAGTAAATCCTGAATGTTCAACAATCAAAAGTTAAAATGACGTTAAAACGCCATTACAGTAATGAGTTTAACTAACAGCGTACAATAATCTAGAGAGATTGACTGCCATAATTTGAGTGGTGGATTCTACGAATGAAATGGCCGATATGCAATGGGAAAATATGCATTTTATCAGGTGATTTATTCACTTTTTCGTTAATCCTGAAAAAGCACGGTAAGAAATGAGATAAAGAGAGGGGCTGAGCTGTAATCATGGGCGAAAAAAACCAGCCTAGTGATTTAGGCTGGTTTTTAGAAGAGTACACTATTTATTATTTAAATAGGTCGGCGCTAATGGTTACGCTTCCGCCATTAGATTGCCATTCTCTTGTAATATGGAAATATTTAGCACCTTTAGCTTCAGCACGTTTCGCAATTTGATAACGTACTTCAGGAGTATTGGTGTAGTAACCAGAGAATGTAATTGAGTCAAATGGAACCATCTGCGCAGCAGCTGTTTTATTAACTTCTTCAATTACATAACCACTTGGTAACGTTACGCTAGTACGCCCTGGTTGGCTACTTGATGTTTCAAAGAAACGACCAACAGCAGTTGTTGGTTCTTCTGATGAAGCAACCCCTGGGATACGCACTTTTTTCGCAGCTTCTCCACCTTCAGCTAACAGAGCTCGCCCTGCATCTGAATCGGCTGGAACAACAGCTTCCTCATTAAGAACTTGGCGTTTTGGCGCGTCTTTCTTATAGATATAAGCTGTTGCTAATGTATTACCACCATCATTCATTGCGATATTACGAACGACATAAAATGAAGCCGCATTCTTTTTGAGAGCTTGTTTCGCGATGGCTTCATATAAATCGGGTTGAGAAGGGTAAAAACCACTTACAGTGACAGTATCGAATGGTTCGTACTGTGCTGCATCGGTTTTCGACATTTCTTCAACGCCACCGAATACTCGGCGTTTTGGTTCATCGACACTTGGTGCATCTTTGGCATAGACATCAGCAACAACACGCATGTTGCCGCTATCGCCTATATCGTCAAGGCTTTGAATGTAAAAGGCATACGCCCCCATTTTATCAGCCCTACGGGAGACGGCATCGGATGCTTCATAGATAGCATTAAAGCGCCCGGTGACTGTTATACGCTCATAAGGTTTTAATTCAGTAGCCTGTTTTGGCGTCAACTCAACAGCCGCCTGAGTAGCAGTTATACTAGTTAATGATAGCACCGCGGCTGCGATGACCGTAGTTTTCAGCTTCATACAAAATCCTTCCGCCTTGCGCAATTTATTATAAACGTGCTGAATCTTAGTTGTATCACATGTACGTGATTATTACACGTAACTGAACCTGTTGTCTCATGATTTTCTTTTTATAAGAAATAAATAATTATTGACTAGTCAAATTTACCAGATTTTTTAAAGTATCCAGTATTTTATTGACCTAAAACTAAGATTTTCACTGTGAATTCCATTTACTGTCTAAGAATCGCGATCAATTATGGATCAAGAAGCATATTTTCAGTAGGTTATTAGGACATTTAAAATCTGTTTATGCACAAAATAAGACTTTTCTCTGTGATAATGGTCATTATTTTAGCAAACACCTATAAACAACATTACATTAGGCTTTAAAAAGGGAACATTATGCGTATTGGTATACCAAGTGAACGACTTGCCAATGAAGCGCGTGTTGCTGCTACACCGTCAACAGTCACTCAACTTCTTAAGTTGGGTTTTTCTGTTTGTGTAGAACACAACGCTGGTCATTTAGCAAGTTTTGATGATACCGCCTATGAGCAAGCTGGGGCTGAGATTGTCGATCGTGACACCGCTTTTGCCGCGGATATTGTTTTTAAAGTCAACGCACCATTTGAAGATGAAATCCCGTTGTTAAAAGAAGGGGTGACACTGGTGAGTTTCATCTGGCCAGCACAGAATGCTGAGCTAATGGATGCTTTAAAAGCACGTAATATCAACGTGATGGCAATGGATGCTGTACCTCGTATTTCTCGTGCCCAATCATTAGATGCATTAAGTTCAATGGCCAATATCGCAGGGTATCGTGCCATTGTGGAAGCGGCTCATGAATTTGGTCGTTTCTTTACAGGGCAAATTACTGCCGCAGGTAAAGTACCGCCAGCGAAAGTCATGATCATCGGTGCAGGGGTTGCAGGGCTTGCGGCCATTGGTGCTGCGGGTAGTCTTGGTGCAATAGTGCGTGCATTCGACACTCGTCCAGAAGTGAAAGAGCAAGTTCAAAGCATGGGCGCTGAATTCCTTGAACTCGATTTCAAGGAAGAAGCGGGTAGCGGCGACGGTTATGCAAAAGTCATGTCTGAAGCCTTTATTAAGGCGGAGATGGAACTGTTTGCTGCTCAAGCAAAAGATGTTGATATCATTGTGACCACCGCATTGATTCCAGGTAAACCAGCACCAAAATTGATCACCAAAGAAATGGTCGAGTCGATGAAGCCAGGCAGTGTTATCGTGGATTTAGCTGCTCAAACTGGTGGCAACTGTGAATTAACACAAGCGGATAAGCTGGTTGTTACTGACAACGGCGTCAAAATTATTGGCTATACCGATTTACCAAGTCGCTTACCAACGCAATCTTCACAGTTATACGGTACTAATCTTGTTAACCTGATGAAATTGTTGTGTAAAGAGAAAGACGGCGAAATTAATATTGATTTCGACGATCTGGTTATTCGCGGTGTGACTGTCATCAAACAAGGTGAAATTACGTGGCCTGCGCCACCAATTCAGGTATCTGCACAGCCGCAGGCGAAACCGAAAGCAGTGGAGAAAGTTAAAGCACCTGAGAAGAAAATGTCGCCAACGCTGAAATATGGTTTGATGGCGTTAGCGATTATTCTTTTTGGTTGGTTTGCAAATTCTGCACCAAAAGAATTTTTATCACACTTTACCGTATTCGCGCTTGCGTGTGTCGTAGGTTATTACGTGGTGTGGAACGTGACACATGCGTTGCATACACCACTGATGTCAGTGACCAATGCAATTTCAGGGATCATTGTTGTTGGTGCGTTACTGCAAATTGGCAGTGGCGGCTGGGTAAGCTTCTTATCCTTTATTGCCATATTGATCGCAAGTATCAATATCTTCGGTGGGTTCACTGTAACTCAGCGCATGTTAAAAATGTTTCGTAAAGGGTAAGGGGTAACTTATGTTGTCGAGTGGAATTGTGACAGCGGCGTACATTGTTGCTGCTATCCTATTTATTTTTAGTCTAGCGGGGCTATCACGCCATGAAAGTTCTCAACGAGGGAATACTTATGGCGTGATTGGTATGGCGATTGCACTTATCGCGACCATTTTGGGGCCACACAGTGCCAATGTAGGCTGGATGATCATTGCGATGGTTATTGGGGCCGTTATTGGTATCCGTTTAGCAAAAAAAGTTGAAATGACCGAAATGCCAGAGCTGGTTGCTATTTTGCATAGCTTCGTCGGTTTAGCGGCAGTGCTCGTTGGTTTTAACAGCTTTATCGCAAGTGAAGGCCATGCTGATGCTGTGATGGAAAATATTCATTTAACTGAAGTTTTCCTCGGTATCTTCATTGGTGCGGTGACCTTTACGGGTTCAGTGGTGGCTTACGGTAAGTTATCAGGCAAAATGTCATCTAAACCAATGATGTTGCCAAACCGTCATAAACTCAACTTAGCTGCGCTGGTGGTTTCATTTATTTTATTAGTGATTTTCGTTAAGACGCAAAGCGTTGGCTTGCAAGTGTTCTTAATGTTAATCATGACGGTGATTGCATTAGCCTTTGGTTGGCACTTAGTGGCCTCTATTGGTGGTGCAGACATGCCAGTAGTCGTTTCAATGCTGAACTCCTATTCAGGTTGGGCAGCGGCAGCGGCAGGCTTCATGTTAAGTAATGACTTGCTGATTGTGACAGGGGCATTAGTGGGCTCATCGGGTGCTATCCTGTCTTACATTATGTGTAAGGCGATGAACCGTTCATTTTTCAGTGTGATAGCGGGGGGCTTTGGTACAGATGGCTCTTCAACAGGTACTGAAGAAGAAATGGGTGAGTACCGTGAAAGTACCGCCGAAGAAGTCGCTGAAATGTTGAAAAACTCAACTTCAGTGATCATCACACCAGGCTACGGTATGGCAGTAGCTCAAGCACAGTATCCTGTAGCAGATATTACAACCAAACTGCGCGAACGCGGTATCAATGTCCGTTTTGGTATTCACCCAGTTGCTGGGCGTTTGCCAGGCCATATGAACGTGTTATTGGCTGAAGCAAAAGTCCCTTATGATATTGTATTAGAAATGGATGAAATTAATGATGATTTCTCTGACACTGATACGGTATTAGTTATTGGGGCGAATGATACGGTTAACCCTGCGGCGCAAGAGGATCCAAATAGTCCAATCGCTGGAATGCCAGTTTTGGAAGTTTGGAAAGCGAATAATGTGATTGTATTTAAACGTTCTATGAATACGGGATATGCAGGTGTGCAGAATCCATTATTCTTTAAAGAAAATACGCAAATGTTGTTTGGTGATGCGAAAGACAGCGTTGATGCTATCTTACGTGCGTTGTAATCACTGAATAATTAAATAAATATTGTGGGGTTATTGGCCTATGCCAGTAACCCCATTTTTTAATCATTTATTGGTGCAAAAGCGAGCGCAATTGGTTAAACCGCGTGCAAAGGTAAAGACCAATAAGAAAGCAAGCGTCGCAATCGTTAACATACTGGCCATGAGAACGCCACCATTGAAGTGATCCATCACATAGCCCCCAACTAAACTACCGATCGTAATTAAAATTAAAAACATAAAAGTAATTAAGGCGGAACCTTTTTCTGTTAGCTCAGGCACATGGACATGCATCCACATATTAATCGTGGCAGGAACCATACCCGCCGCTACACCCCATGAAAATACGAATATTACACTCGTTGCCCAATTAAAATCTAAGGCAGATAATGCTAAAAATGCTAAAGCTAACAGTAATGCGCTGATGGCAAAATTATAGCGAACGTTATATTTCCCCACGTAACCCGCTAAAATGTTGCCTACGACACTGGCAAGGCCAAAAAATAGCAATAATGCAGAAATTTGCCCTTCAGCAAATCCCGCGGTTTGTTTGAAAAATACGGTAAAATAGTTATAAGCCGAAAAATGCGCTAAGAAAATCAACGTGAATATGATCAACCCTTTACGTGCAATAGGGTGTGACGGCATGAGTAATAATTCATTCCACTGCATGGATGAAGAAGGCTTCAATGAAGGTAACGAAAAATATTGCATCAATAGCGCTGCAATACCCGCAATAACTAGCGCGATGTATGGCATTCTCCAACCGTAGTTGTCAGATAACAACGCCCCTAAAGGAACTCCAATGACGGTCACTAATGTCACCGCAGAAAAGAAGATAGTTACAGAAGTGGTAATCGCCATATTTTTAGGAGCCAAACGGATCACAAGGCCAGCAGCAACCCCCCAGAAACCACCTAATGCGATTCCTAGTGCAAATCGGCCTAGTAGAACTAACCCAAAACTGGATGCAAACGCAGTAATTGAATTGGCGAATATCATCAGTGCAACTAAAAAGAGTAATACTTGGCGTCTATCAATATTTTTTGCATAAATTGGGACGAATAGTGCGGAAACCATCCCTGCAATTGACGTTACGGTGACTGTAAGGCCCGCTGTTCCTGTTGAAATTTGAAAATCGTGAGCGATGTCATTTAGCACACTAATGGCTAAAAATTCACCAGTCACAATAATGAAGCAGGCAAAAGTTGCAGATAAGAGTGAAAGCCAGTTACCATTGTGCGAAGAAAGATTAATTGTTGTCATGTGCTTTCCATGGAAAATTGAATAAAGTGTAAATGTATAATTTTATAGTGACCGCTATAGAATTATTGCGCTATTCTTTATGCTAATTTAGATGCTGTCAATTGTTTTTATAGTGATCGTTATAAAATGTTTATGGTACACTGTATCGATGACTGGTGAAGTGAGAATATGAATCAGATAAAACGTGGGCGACCTAAAGGGTTTGACCAGCAAGACGCATTAGAAAAAGCCATGTTATTGTTCTGGCAAAATGGTTATGTGGCGACATCGATTAGTGATTTAACCCAAGCACTAGGCATCACTGCGCCCAGCCTTTATTGTGCTTTTGGTGATAAAGCATCATTGTTTAATCAATGCATTGAATATTATTTAACTAATGAAGCGTGCCCCATTTTGTCTATCGTGAAGCAAGCGAAAACAGCGAAAGTGGCGATTGAATTGTTGATGTATGAGAGCGCAAAGAAGCTTATTCAACCAGGTAAGCCCGCGGGTTGTATGTTAATTACTGCGACCATGAATGGTTCTAAGCAAATTGAAGATGTGCAATTGAGTGTGCAAGAAAAGCGCAAAAGCTATCAAGAAATTTTGTTGCAGCGTATGAAAAAAGGCATTGAAGATGGTGATGTTGCGCCTGATGCCCCTATTAGTGCCATTGTAGATTTTTATATTACGGTGATTGATGGTTTTACCATTCAAGCTTGTGATGGCATCGAGCTTGAAAGATTAAACCAAGTTATTTTTAATGCGATGCAAGCCTGGCCAATACTCAATACAAATTTACAGCAACAATAATAATGCTCTTAATAGAAAACCCCCAAAAGTATGGGGGTTAAATACTTAAGGTAATGGTTTAGTCATCATCAGCGGCATTAATAGGGCACACAAAACCATCAGGTTTTATTGCTAATAAGTCACATTTTAGTTTATCAATAACGTGTTCAGCGGTATTTCCTAAGAACGCTGCGGATAGGCCAGTACGGCCTAAAATGCCCAGTACAACGACACCCGCTTGTAATTCCTCACACATTTCTGGAATGATTTTCTCTGGTAATCCTTCGCGAACATGCGTGTATTTCTCATCGATACTGAATTTTTGTCTTAATTCTTTCATGGCAATTAGGTGCTGACCACGTAGCGCATTATTATAAAGGCTTGGGTCAAAATCAGGCAGCTCAATTGCAATATTCATCGGGGCGACAGGGTAGGCGCTGACAAGATGAATTTCTTGTTCCTTAATAATTCGTGTCGCTAAATCACGCGTTTTTTCCACTAACTTAATATTTAAGTCGTCATGGTAGGATTCTTCATTAGATAAGTTAACCGCAACCACCACCGACCCGTGATCAGGCCAAACTTTATCTTTTACCATCCAAACGGGAGATGGGCATTTTCTGAGTAAATGCCAATCTAGAGGTGTGAAGATAATGGATTCAAAGTTATCGGTCTGATGAGCCATTTTTAATAACAAGTCGTGTTCACCGCTGATGACCTCTTGAATAATGGCCTCATAAGGCTTGTTATGCCAGATCACTTTTATTTCGATATCAATACCCGCTTCGAGGTAGAAGTGGGCTTGCTGTTTAATCCACGCCGCTTTTTGGCTGATGACACCTTTACGCATAGCGTTACGTTCTTCAGGAGAGAGCAGCGTTGTCATGTCATAAGACAAGTCATAGATGGGTAAAAACGCTTTTATCCGTCCACCATTACGCTGCACGATGTAGACAGCTCGTCTTAATGCAGGTTGATCATCCTGATTTGGGTCAATTGCAACTAGCAGGTTTTTATAGTTTGCCATATTGAAGTCCTCTCGATACACGGATATTTCCACATAGATAAACTAAGATATTGGCGTTAAATAGGCAAGAAATCTGGGGAAAAAAACGAAAACGGATCACCATTAATGTGATCCGTTTGAGGAAGCTAGCAAGTAATTGCTGAAACTTTACCTGCAATATCAGTCAATTTAGTCATATCTTCGATAGTGATATATTTGCCTTTTACGCTAAGCATGCCACTTTTTTGGAAGCGGCCTAATAGGCGACTAATTGTTTCGACGGTTAAACCGAGGTAATTACCGATATCACCACGAGTCATGGTTAATCTGAATTCTCTTGGTGAAAAACCACGTTCAGCAAAACGATGAGAGAGATTAAGAATAAATGCAGCTAAACGCTCTTCCGCATTTTTCTTGGATAATAAAAGGATCATTTCTTGATCGCCTTTGATCTCACCACTCATTAAGCGCATTATTTGTTGACGTAGATTCGGCATTTTGCCTGATAAATCGTCTAACGTTTCAAATGGAATTTCACAAACCATAGATGTTTCAAGTGCTTGTGCAAAACTTGGGTGCTGTGTATGAATAATAGCATCAAAACCGACGAGGTCGCCTGCTAAATGGAAACCTGTGATTTGCTCATCACCTTCTTCCGTTATGGTGTAGCTTTTTATCGTGCCTGAGCGGATGGCATATAAAGAACGTAATTCATCCCCAGCCTTAAATAATGCTTGGCCTTTTTGAATCGGTTTTTTACGCTCAATGATATTATCAAGTTGATCCAGTTCATGTTCATTCAGAGTAAAAGGAATGCAAAGTTGACTAATACTGCAGTCCTGACAATGAATTGCACAACCACCAGACTGGATGCGACGAACAACTCTTTTTTCTGGGATCATATTAAATGCTCAATCAAGTTAAAATTATTGATATGAGTCAATTTTAACATAAGATAAGGCTGCTGGTAAGTAGTAATATAGGACAGAATTGACTAATTAGACAAAATAGCCAGACAAGTAGGGGCCATCAAATTAGTTAATTTAGACGTTAATGCTAAATTAACGCAGATTATTAAATATTATGTTTGATATAGATTAAATATTAGCACCTAAACAATAAAAAGCTGACTTACGTCATTATTAGAATTAATACTTAAAAATGCAATTTTAAAGCACGATTCATTAAACTAATTAGCATTAATTTAACACAAAAATAAATTTAAAAATATCAATTTTTCAAATTAACCTCTAAAAGGAGACCATGATGACACATGTTCAACAGCCTTTACCCACTACAATGACGGTTGTGAATATTATTGAACCAGGTGGCCCTGAAAAGTTGCAATTAATTGAAAAACCGCTGCCCAGAATTTCTGCAGGATATTTACTTGTTAAGGTTGAAGCCGCAGGGGTTAATCGCCCCGATATTTTTCAGCGAAAGGGTTCTTACCCACCTCCTGCCGATGCATCTCCAATTATGGGGTTAGAAATAGCAGGTACAGTTGTTGCAAAAGCAGACGATGTTGATAATTGGCAATTAGGTGACACACTTTGTGCATTAGTAGCAGGTGGAGGTTATGCAGAATATTGCTTAGTACATAAGGATATTGCATTGCCGCTAGGCAATTTGTCATTTATTGAAGGTGCCGCTATTCCTGAAAACTTTTTTACTGTTTGGGCAAATATGTGCCAGATTGGCCAACTTAAAAAAAATGAAACGGTGCTCATCCACGGGGGAACATCGGGTATTGGTAGTGTGGCCATTATGATAGCAAAAGCAATGGGGGCAACAGTGATCACCACCGTCGGTTCGGAAGAAAAAGCGAATGCTGCAAAAATATTAGGGGCAGATTGCATTATTAACTATCGAACTGATGATTTTGTCGAAGCCACGCAGAATTTCACGTTATCACGTGGTGTTAATATGGTAGTTGATATTATTGGTGGCGATTATGTGGAAAAAAACTATTTAGTTGCTGCAAAAGGTGGGCGAATAATTCAAATTGGCATGATGAAGGGAAATCCAGAACGACTTAATATGATGCCTCTTATGGTTAAACGGTTAACTCACACAGGTTCAACCATGCGTTCACGCTCTATTGATGAAAAAATACAGATAGCGACAGAACTAAAAGAACATATTTTGCCAATGTTGCAAAATGGTAAAATAAAACCAATTATTAACAAATTGTATCTGTTATCACAAATAAAAGAGGCTCATCAATATATGGAGTCGGGTGACCTGATTGGAAAAATAGTTTTAAAAAATAGCTAGTTGTGCATTTTCATTATAAGGCTGACGGCTTTCTATCTGCGAATGGGAAGTCGTTGGGATTCACTTTCTCTATAACAAATGATTTACATTATCAAGCTTTTTCAGCGTAAATATCTCTTTACAGCTAAATAAATTTTGATTTTTTGTGCCTGCCCACAATTCCAAACAAAATCCTGACTAGTTTGTTAATAATTAAATAAAAATGAATTATATCTATAAGTAAGTTGGCCATTAACGGTTTGTTTATCAATAATTAATGCTTAAATGATATTTTTAAATGCATATCATTAATATATTGATATCTTTTATATGCATACAGCCCGTTATGCACTTTCCAATGATATTAAGTGAATTAACTTAAGTGCAATTAAGCGTTGCCTAATTGTAATTTGAAGGTGTAGTTAAATGAATAATTTTAATAATTCGAAAATGAATGTGGATGCACTTTTCTTAGGCCCAAAATCTGAAAATGCAGTCTTTTTTAAAGAGATGATGGAGTATTCTGTTACGGAACACATGCATTGGCGTTCAAGTTACCATCCTGAAGATCCTGACCATATTACGACTGTTGACCGCTATGCCCCTGAGTATAGAGATACATTGTATCGAACGGAGGGGATCCTTAATCAATTATCCTCAAAGTTAAAAAGTACATCTGTTCCTTGGTTTTCACCTCGTTATATGGGGCATATGAATGCGGATACACTCATGGTTTCAAATCTCGCTTATGTGATGGCGATGATGTACAACCCCAATAATTGTGCTCAAGAGTCCTCTCCTACGACCACCGCACTGGAAATCGAAGCAGGATTAGACTTGTGCAACATGTTTGGTTATAACGTGAATCAATCCTGGGGGCATATTACATCAGGCGGAACTGTTGCGAATTATGAAGGTCTGTGGGTTGCACGAAATCTTAAAAGTTTACCTATAGCCATTGCCCAACATGAAAAATCTCAGCATTTGTTAATTGGAAAATCAGAAAAAGAACTGCTCAATTTACCAGTAGCTGCCGTTTTAGAACTCATTGATGAATTAAAAAAGTTAAATACTTTTGAAGAGGTGAGAGAGCTAACAGCACGCGGTACAGGTGTATCATTACATACCTTGGGGAAATTGTTAGTCCCTCAATCTAAGCACTATTCATGGATGAAAGCGATGGATATTTTGGGGCTTGGTCAACAAAATATCGTGCAATTGCCCGTTGATACAAGCTATCGAACCGATGTGCAGAAAATGCGTGAAACCGTGTTCTCATTAATAGAACAAGGAGAGCCAATTCTTGCCGTTGTTGCTGTTGTCGGTACAACAGAAACAGGTGCTATAGATGATGTAAAAGCCGTTATTGATTTGCGTCGTGAATGTGAAGAGCAATACGGAGTGTCTTTTTATGTGCATGTTGATGCGGCGTATGCAGGTTATGCGTGTGCGATGTTCCGTGATGAAGATAACCAGTTTATAGAATATGACGCACTTATTCATCGTTATCATCAGGAAGGTATTTTCCCTCAAGATGTTATTTGGCCAAAATTGGATGTGTATGAAAGCTTTAAAGCACTAAATCAAGCGGATTCAATTACAGTAGACCCTCATAAAGTAGGCTTTATTCCATATGGTGCAGGGGCTATTTGTATGAAGGATAAGCGTATTGTTGATTTGATTTCTTATCATGCAGCTTATGTATTTGAAGACGTTCAGGAAAAACATCATAAATTAGACAAGCAGCACAATGTTATTTTAGGCTCATCGATAATGGAAGGTTCAAAAGCAGGGGCGACAGCAGCCGCTGTTTGGGCTGCACACAGGTTAGTTCCGTTAAATCTTTTGGGGTATGGCAAAGTGCTTGCTGCGGGTATTACAACGGCTAACTGGATGATTGAAAAAATCAATCAGTGCAAGGCATTTAATATTGATGGGCGTAAGTTTACAATTTTTGCAATGCCAGATCCTGATTTTCACATGATTAACTTTATGTTCCGTGAATTAGGAAATCCCTCTTTAGAAAAGCAAAACCGCTTAAACAAACGGCTTTATGAACTGTGTTCTTATGCAGCAGGTCGCACCTATTCAAACGACTTTTTAACCTCGTCAACATCATTAACCTACGAAGAATATGGTGATAATCCATTGAATTTATGTCGAGATGCTAACTTTACTGACAGTGAATGGCATAACGTTCAGTCTGTGTATGTATTACGAGCAGCAGTAATGACTCATTGCTTACGTGATAAGCAGCATTTTGAAAATTACTGGGGTGCATTAATCGCAACGTTTGAAGAAAAATTACAACAACTCGTTGATGAAGAAAATAAAATAAATCACTCCAATTATAAATTAGCCTCTAATTAATTTGTTAGGATCTCAATATGAAAAATCGCACATTGGGTAGTATTTTTATTGTTGCAGGTACGACGATTGGTGCAGGGATGTTGGCAATGCCAATAGCGGCAGCGGGTAACGGATTTTTAGTTAGTTTAGGCATGTTATTAGCCTTATGGGCCTTGATGTGCTACACCGCACTTCTTTTGGTTGAAGTTTACCAGCATGAATCCTATGAAACAGGCATTGGTAGTGTCGCTCAGCGCTATTTAGGATCTGGGGGCAAATTTATTACTGGTTTTAGCATGATGTTTCTTATGTACGCCTTAACCGCGGCTTATGTGAGTGGGGCGGGTGAAATCATCACGTCAAATCTTAAAAGCAGTTTTGCGGTTGACATGGCGGATTGGATGGGAATACTCCTGTTTACGGTGATTGGTGGTGGGGTCGTCTGTTTTGGGACTTCGTCAGTAGACTTTATTAATCGTATATTATTCACTGCAAAAATTATTTTCTTAGTCATTATTTTGGCGTTAATGATGCCGCATGTAGAGCAACAAAATTTATTGGCTGCTCCAACGGAGAAAGTCCTGATTTTATCTGCGATCCCTGTCTTCTTTACATCGTTTGGTTTTCACGGCAGTGTCCCAAGTATTGTGAAATATATGGGGGGAGATGTTAAAAAACTGCGAGTTATCTTTATTATTGGTAGCGCCATTCCCCTTATTGCTTATATTTTATGGCAAATTGCGACGCTGGGGAGTATCGGAACAACGACGTTTGTGGGTATTTTGGCAGAAAATGTAGGGCTTAATGGCTTATTAGATGCGATTAAAGATGTGGCACAATCAGGTCGCACAGAGTTAGTTGCACAGATGTTTATGAGTTTGGCGCTAGCAACATCATTTTTAGGCGTCGCGTTAGGGCTATTTGATTTCTTAGCGGACTTATTTAAGCGACAAGATAACGCGGTAGGGCGTATACAAACAGGTTTGTTGACGTTTGGACCACCTTTAGTGTTTGCGTTGTTTTATCCGAAGGGGTTTGTGATGGCACTGGGTTATGCCGCAATCGCCTTATCAATTCTTGCGTTATTATTACCAAGCGCAATGGCATTTAAGTCTCGCACATTAAATCAGCGTCGATACCAAGTATTAGGTGGCCCGATTGGATTGCTGGTCGTATTTTTATGTGGAATAGTCGTGATTGGTGTTCAGCTGGGTATTGTATTTAACGTATTACCCAATATTGGTTAATAAATTGGATAATACCGATCTAACCTGCAGTCAAACCTAATCGGTTTGTCAGCAGTCTTAAGCCAGTCTACGGACTGGCTTTTTTATGCTCAAAAGCGAGCAATTCAGATAATTTACAGCACAATAATGACTGCTTTAAGTTATATCAATGCGTATAATCTAACTAAGAATGATTATCATTAGCACGTTATGCACAAAAACAGATATATCTAAAGCTAGCATTTTTTGTAGAAGTGACTATTATATCCGATATATCGGTTTTGGCATCAAAACAAACACTGAGAATTTGAATGGCAAACGAACAACAACTTGATCCTTGCTTATGTAATGGTAAGAGTGTGAGTCGAATGTTTAACCCTAAACAGTTAAGAATATATATTCTACACTTACTGACTGAGGGAATAAATTACGGCTATGACCTGATCAAAAAAATTTCAGAGGAAACGGCAGGGTTTTATTGCCCAAGCCCTGGGGTTATTTATCCTACACTAACATTATTAGAAGAATTAGGTTTTATTACTGCGGGAACGGGTAAAGAGAATGACAAAGGTCGTAAGTGTTTTGTCATCACTCCAGAAGGGCGGTGCTTTTTATTATTAAAAGCTGAACTTTTGGCAGAAGTTCAACTAAAGTTAAATTATGCACAAGAGCTTAAAGCGGGAAACCAATTTGCTAATGAGATTGAATGTGCAGTGGATAAATTTAAATCACTTTTGAGGCACAAAATCGTTTTACAGCAATTAAGTAAAGACGAGTCAGCAAAAGTCGTTGAAATCATTAACCAAGCAGTTGAACGAATAGAAGAGGTCAACGCGGTATTAGTGACGGAAGGAAAATTAAATGGCTAAAACTAATGATATAATTCAAGCAAAAGAGCACTCATATATGACAGATAATCGTAAAGCGGCACAGGATAATACTTCTACATCTAACGAAGCCGAAAAAAGCACAAAGAAAGATGATAAATTTAAAGAAGTTGTCTGCCCAAATGTGCCTACATCTTATTTTAAGCGCGCAAAAAAACAAAAAATCAAATAATAAGATGAATGGTTTACAAAATCTTTATTCAACAGTGGACTGAATTGGTGGTTAACTACTACTAGATGAATGCATGCCATATTTTAAATAAATCTATTTTGATGTTTAAGAAAAGCCAAATGGCTTTAACTAAAAATATAATTATTTTGTAAACTCTGCATATCCTTTGATTGATATCTGCTCTATATTTTATTTGGATTAAAAAAACCCTGACTACATCAGTAATCAGGGGGTAAGCTTACAACCCTAATTGGGCATGTATTTGTGCTATTTCATCAACCCATTGTTGTTGTAACAATGGTTTTTGGTGGCTTAATTTACGCTGCTTATCAGCTTCTAATTTTTCCTCTAACACCAATAGTTTTTCTAACAACTCATCTTCATGGGAGATGACCTTTGGGGGAGTATTTACAGTATGGCTGTGTTTAACAGGATCTGTATTACTGTGAGATAATAATTGCGCTTGTTGTTCAATTTTATGATAAATATCATCGATATTAAGGTATTCCTCTAATCGATTCTCATCAATAAACCAAAAACGTTGGCAGCTATTTTCAATTAGCCACCTGTCGTGACTAACGACTAATAATGCCCCTGAAAACTGGCTAATTTCTTCACTCAATGCCTCTTTTCCTTCTAAATCAAGGTGGTTAGTTGGTTCATCCAATAAAATAAGCTCATATTGTGCCAAGCTTAGACCAATAAAAAGCAGTCGTGCACGTTCGCCACCACTGAGTGTTCCCACGGTTTGTTGGTGACGTGCATAAGCAAATCCAGCGCCAATAAGTGCCATTTTACGCTGTTCATCCGTAATGGAGGCAAAAGGGCGTAGCGCATCCACGAGGCTATCATTATCATTTAGCTGCTCTAGCTGTTGGTCATAATATCCCGCACGAATTGTGGGATGAAACTTTAAGTGTTTGCTATAGCGTAAGTCCTGCTGATAATGTTGCCAAAGAAGACGCAATAAGGTTGATTTACCGCAACCATTTGCTCCCATAATGGCGATGCGATCACCACTTTTCACCTGATGAAACGCAGTTTTAAACAAATTTTCTCCCGCAGGCGTTGAAACTTCAGTTCCTTCGAGCTCGAGAACTCGGTCTGCAGGGATTGGTTTACCATTTAATGCCAATTTCCATTGATAACCTTCAGTGAGCTCTGTTTGAGTTTCTTTAAGTCTATCAATGTGTTTTTCCATTTGTTTCGCTTTGCGAGAAAGGCCCTCGTTATCATAAACATGCCCCCAAATAGCCAAGCGTTTTGCGCTAGAGGCGATTCGGTCAATCTCTTTTTGCTCCGCCTGATTTCGTCTTTCATCGGTAATGTCTTTTTCAGCCATGGCACGGCGTGCCTCGCTACAAGGTAACCGATAAAAATGTAACGATTTATCACGTAAAACCCACGTACAGTTAGTGACTTTATCAAGTAAAGCTTGGTCGTGGGAAACCAGTACAAAACTGCCCCTCCAAGACTGCAGAAAATTACCTAACCAAATTAAGGTGGGCAAGTCCAAATGGTTACTGGGTTCATCTAGCAATAATAAGTCAGGCTGTTCAATTAAGGCTCGGCCTAACAAGAGACGAGTATGTTGGCCGCCACTCATTTCATTGGCTTTTTGTTCCCATTGCTGGGTAGTAAAACCTAATTCTGACAGTAATACTTCAGCCCGCCAGCGTTCAGTGACCTTGTCTTGTTCAGACATTTTTTGAACCAGTGCTTCAATTAGTGTCAGATGGGCAACATCTTCGGGTAAATGTTGTTCGATATACGCCGTGACACAGTGATTTGCGTAGGTAATGCTACCGCTGTTGGGGGATAGCTGGTGGGTAAGTAACTTTAATAGCGTACTTTTTCCACTGCCATTATGGCCAATTAAGCCGATGCGGTCGCCTTGTTGCAAGGTGAATGAAACATCATTTAATAGCGTGTGGGTAGAAATGTCGTAATTTAATGATTTTACAGATAATAAAGTGCTCATAGCTTACTCAAATTTTAGGCATGACAATGCCTTGGATAGTCATAACGACAACCCAGTAAGCTGAGGGAAGATCTCTTTGTGGCTTCGCTCAGGCAGGGTTATCGCAGTATAAAACTGTGAAAGCCTGAGCTCTGGCGATTACCAAAGAAGTGTGAGTATTCAATGAGATCACACAACAGCATAAATTAGCCTCCTTATTTTTCGTTAGGTTGAACAATGTACGAATCATAACAAACATAGGGGAAGGATCAAAATCCAGAAATGCGTTTTTTCATAACGGTTGTAGTAATAGGTAGGATTACAGGTATAAATATCGCTTATATCGTGTGAGTTCATATGAATTAAATTGCTAAGTGTTGGGCGTTCAAGATGTAAGGCATAAAATTGCCGTTCAAATAACAAGAGAGCCGCAAATGAACGTAGAAATAAAGCCAGCAACAATGCAAGATGCTACATTGATTTTAACGATGATAATTGAATTAGCAGAGTATGAAAAAGCTCGTCATGAAGTTAAGGCCAGTGTTGCTGATATCGAAAATTCACTATTTGGCGCAGATTCTAAAACAGAAGCCCTTATTTGTTATGTGGATGATAAACCTGCAGGGTATGCGGTTTTCTTTACTAGCTATTCAACTTGGTTAGGTAATAACGGTATTTACTTGGAAGATCTCTATGTATCTCCCGATTTTCGTGGCGCAGGTGCAGGAAAAAAACTGCTAAAACATATCGCTGTATTAGCCGTAGAAAGGAAGTGCCAACGTCTTGAATGGAGTGTTTTAGACTGGAATCAACCAGCAATTGATTTTTATAAAAGCATCGGCGCGCAACCACAAGATGAATGGGTTCGTTACCGTATGGATGAAAAAACAATTGCAGAGTTTGCACGTTAATCGCTAATAATTAAACGAATATAAAGTTTGTTTGAAAAAGCCAGTAAAATAAATTTACTGGCTTTGTTTTTATATTCTTTCATCTAAAGTTGTACAATTAATGCCTTCTGATGAATTTTGTTAATTTATTCTGATTTTTTGTGATGCAAGGCAACTATACTTAATCCAAATTTTGATAAACTTCCGTTAAATTAGATAGATAGCTGATAGTTGAATAGCAATGACACTGATTTAACCTATTTTAAAAATATAATTTTGTTTTTTCGTATTTGGCCGTATTTATTTCGCATATTAACAATTATATGGCTTTATTAATTTCACCAGGTTAATAAAAATAATTGTTGTTCATTGTTTTCTCATTTAATGGAAAAGGGATGGTATGAAAATAAATAAGCAAAAAATATCTTTTTACATCATTTTAATACTCATTATTGCAGCTGGTGGTTTTTACTACTGGAGCATAAATTCAGGTGGGTTACCCTCTGGTTTTGCGCAAAGTAATGGGCGCATAGAAGCGACAGAGATTGATATTGCGACTAAAACTGCAGGTCGAATTGAAACCATCAATGTAAGAGAAGGGGATTTTGTCAAAGAAGGGCAAGAATTAGCCCGTATGGATACTCGTGCGCTTCAAGAACAACTCCATGAAGTCCAAGCACAATTACGCCAAGCGATTAGTGCTGTCACCACCGCAGAGTCTGCGCTTGCTCAACGCAAAAGTGAAAAAGTAGCCGCTCAGGCAGTGGTACGCCAACGCGAAGCTGAACTTGATGCCGCACAAAAGCGTCTTAATCGTTCAAGAGCATTGGTGAGAACTAAAGCGGTTTCTCAGCAACAGGTTGATGATGATACCGCGCAAATGCAGGGCTCACGTGCAGCTTTAGAAGCATCAAAAGCCCAAGTTGCTGCAGCAACATCTGCGATTGACTCTGCAAGTGCTGGCATTGTTCAAGCTAAAAACCGAGTCGATGCAGCAACCGCTACAGAGCGCCGCATCATGGCTGACTTAGACGACAGTATTTTAAAAGCCCCTCGTAATGGGCGTATTCAATACCGTGTTGCAGAGCCTGGAGAAGTCCTTGGCGCTGGGGGGCGAGTATTGAATATGGTGGATTTAAGTGATGTATACATGACGTTCTTCTTGCCAACAGAAGATGCAGGAAAAGTGGCTCTGGGAAGCGATGTGCACATTATTCTTGATGCTGCACCTAATATTGTTATTCCTGCTAAAACGACCTTTGTTGCCAGTGTTGCCCAGTTCACACCCAAAACCGTTGAAACACAAAATGAACGCTTAAAACTGATGTTCCGCGTTCGTGCGCGTATCTCCCCTGAATTACTCGAACAACACCTTGAATATGTGAAAACAGGTCTACCAGGTAAAGCTTATGTCCGTTTGGACTCAAATGAATCTTGGCCTACTGAACTTGAGGTGAGATTACCACAATGACCAATAAACTGATGGATGATGTGATCATTGATATACAGCATGTCAGCCAGCATTATGGTGAAAATTGTGCATTGGATGACATTGTGCTGTCGATTCCAGCTCGCAAGATGGTTGGGTTGATAGGGCCTGATGGTGTGGGGAAATCCAGCTTGATTTCGTTGATAGCAGGGGCGCGGGCTATTCAACAAGGTAATGTGTTTGTACTTGATGGCGATATGAATGATGCTGAACACCGTCGCGCAGTATGCCCTCGAATTGCCTACATGCCGCAAGGGCTTGGTAAAAACCTCTACCATACCTTATCCGTGTATGAAAACGTCGACTTTTTCGGTCGTTTATTTGGCCAATCAAAGGCGGAAAGGGAATATCGCATTCAGGATCTACTTGAAAGTACGGGGTTAGCGCCGTTTAAAGACAGACCTGCGGGTAAATTATCAGGGGGCATGAAACAAAAACTTGGTTTATGTTGTGCATTAATCCATGATCCAGACTTGTTAATTCTTGATGAGCCTACCACAGGGGTTGACCCCTTATCACGTGCTCAGTTTTGGGATCTCATTGATCGTATCCGTTTGCGTCAAACTAATATGAGTGTATTAGTGGCAACAGCCTATATGGAGGAAGCGGAGAGATTCGATTGGCTGGTGGCAATGGATGATGGAAAAGTATTAGCGACAGGGCATGCATCGGAATTAAAAGCCCAAACACGATGTGATGATCTAGAAGCGGCTTTCATTGAACTATTGCCAGAAGAAAAACGCAGTGGCCACAAGAAAGTGGTGATCCCTCCGAGAGACACCTCAAAAGATGATGTTATCGCAATTGAAGCGCAAGATTTAACGATGCGTTTTGGCAATTTCGTTGCTGTTGACCACGTGAATTTTAAGATCCCAAAAGGGGAAATATTCGGTTTTTTAGGTTCAAACGGTTGCGGTAAATCAACAACGATGAAAATGCTGACTGGGCTTTTGCAGGCGAGTGAAGGGCAGGCTTGGTTATTTGGGCAAGAAATTGACCCGAAGGATATCGAAACGCGTAAACGAGTTGGTTATATGTCACAGGCTTTTTCTCTGTATAGCGAACTGAGTGTGGAACAAAACTTAGTTTTACATGCAAAACTGTTTCATATTCCAGAAGACAAAATTGCTCGTCGTGTTGATGACATGTGCCAACGGTTTGAACTTGATGAAGTCAGGGATACGATGCCTGATGATTTACCATTAGGTATACGCCAGCGCTTATCTTTAGCGGTTGCGGTGATCCACGAACCCGAGATGCTAATACTGGATGAACCCACATCGGGTGTTGACCCTGTAGCCAGAGACATGTTCTGGAATTTAATGGTTGATCTATCAAGACGTGACGGTGTCACAATATTTATCTCTACGCACTTTATGAACGAAGCGGAGCGCTGTGACCGTATATCCTTAATGCACGCAGGTAAGGTACTTGACTGCGATACCCCAGTTAATCTCACCAAAAAGCGCGGTTTGGCGACACTCGAGGAAACCTTTATTGCTTATTTACAAGATGCCGTGGGTGATGCAGGACAAGGAACCGAAACCGCACCTGAGTTCCATGTTGATCCAGAGCTAAAAGAGCAAGCCACAGAAGCCTTAAAAAAACGCTTTAGTTTACGTCGCTTATTCAGCTATTCCATCCGTGAAGGCATGGAGTTGCGGCGAGACCCAGTGCGCTCCACACTTGCTTTGCTTGGTACGGTGATCTTGATGTTTATTATGGGCTACGGGATCAGTATGGACGTTGAAAACTTACGTTTTTCTGTGCTAGACCGTGACCAGACAGGCTTAAGCCAAGGTTATACGTTAAACCTTGCAGGTTCCCGTTATTTTATTGAACAGCCACCTCTTCAAGATTATGACGCACTTGAAGAAGGCATGCGCAGTGGTCAAATCACTGTCGCTATTGAAATACCCCCAAATTTTGCTCGTGATATTGCCCGTGGAAGTAATGTGAAAATCGGTGTTTGGATTGATGGTGCAATGCCAAATCGTGCAGAAACGGTTCGCGGTTATGTTCAAGCAATGCACCTTGCATGGTTAAGTACCATGGCGGCTAGGCAGCCTGTAGGGGTAGCAGGTATGCCTGCTATTGATATAGAAACGCGGTATCGTTATAACCCTGACGTACGCAGTTTACCTGCGATTGTTCCTGCCGTTATCCCATTGTTATTAATGATGATTCCAGCAATGTTAAGTGCATTAAGTGTGGTGCGTGAAAAAGAGTTGGGTTCAATTATTAACCTTTATGTCACCCCGATCACCAAATTAGAGTTTTTACTGGGCAAACAGCTCCCCTACATTTTATTGGGGATGTTTAACTTTGTACTGCTTTGTATTTTGTCGGTGTATATTTTTGGTGTGGAATTTAAAGGCAGTTTTTTAACGTTGACCTTGGCTGCATTTTTGTACGTTAGTATTGCAACAGGGATTGGATTACTCATCTCTTGCTTCATGAAAAGCCAAATCGCGGCCATTTTTGGTACGTCGATCATCACATTAATTCCCGCAACACAGTTTTCTGGAATGATTGACCCAGTTTCATCATTAGAGGGAATAGGGCGTTGGGTGGGCATGGTTTATCCAACCTCACACTTTCTCACTATCACGCGAGGGACTTTCTCCAAAGGCCTTAACTTGTTTGATTTACAGGCATCATTTATCCCGTTGTTGATTACAGTTCCTCTTGTCATCGGGCTGAGTGTATTGTTCCTGAAAAAACAGGAGTCCTAATGATGATACGTAAAATTCAAAATATCTTTAATTTAGGTGTTAAGGAGTTACGAAGCTTAGGGCGTGACAAAGCAATGCTGGCTTTGATTGTTTTTGCTTTTACGGTTTCGATTTATTCATCCGCAACGGTGACACCAGGGTCTTTACATAACGCCCCGATAGCCATTGCAGACCAAGATAAGTCGCAGTTATCAAACCGGATTATTAATAGCTTCTATGCCCCTTATTTTTTACCGCCTGCGGATATTACGCCTGATCAAATAGATGGCTTGCTTAACCGAGGTTCATATACTTTTGCCTTGGATATTCCGCCTAATTTTCAACGGGATGTCTTAGCGGGTAGGAGCCCTGAAATTCAAGTGAATATTGACGCAACACGTATGAGCCAAGCATTTTTAGGGAATAGTTATATTCAAAATATTACCCTTGGTGAGGTCAATGAGTTCTTAGCGAAATACCGCAGTAATGCGAGCTTGCCTGTTGATTTGGAAGTACGGATGCGCTTTAATCCTAACCTAACCCAATCGTGGTTTGGTTCCGTGATGGCAATTATTAACAATATCACTATGTTATCGATTGTTTTAACGGGGGCAGCGTTGATCCGTGAACGAGAGCATGGCACGGTTGAGCATCTAATGGTGATGCCATTGACGCCTTTTGAGATCATGATGTCTAAAATATGGTCAATGGGATTGGTGGTGCTGATTGCATCAGGAGTTTCATTGATGCTAGTGGTGAAGACACTGTTGCAAGTCCCAATCGAAGGCTCGATTTTGCTCTTTATGTGTGGCGTTGCTTTAAGTCTTTTTGCGACAACATCCATAGGTATTTTTATGGGGACAATCGCCCGTTCAATGCCACAGTTTGGGTTATTAATGATTTTAGTCTTATTGCCATTGAATATGCTTTCTGGTGGGATGACGGCGCGGGAAAGTATGCCACAATTAGTGCAAGATATTATGTTAACGATGCCGACCACCCACTTTGTGAGCCTTGCACAGGCTATCTTGTATCGCGGAGCAGGCTTCCAGATTGTTTGGTCACAGTTTGCTATTTTACTGGTTATTGGCAGTGTTTTCTTTGCACTCGCCCTAATTCGTTTTCGCAAAACCATTGCCACAATGGCGTAATAACATCCTAAATTGCCTACCTAAAAAGAAAACGCTTGCTGAATGCCTCAGTAAGCGTTTTAATGATTTGCCTATCAATTATTAATAAATGATTAGATTATGCCTATCAAATCGATAGCGCGTACTGATTGGATTAAGTCGCTGTAAAACAGTAACTTAATAGGCAACCAAACAGGAGAACATCATATGTCATTAATTAATACTCAAATCAAACCTTTTACTAACCAAGCATTTAAAGATGGCAAATTCATCGAAGTTTCTGAAAAAGACGTTGCGGGTAAATGGAGTGTTTTCTTCTTTTATCCAGCTGACTTTACGTTTGTTTGCCCAACTGAACTGGGTGACATTGCAGACCACTACGAAGAATTCCAAAAATTAGGTGTTGAAATTTTCTCTGTTTCTACCGACACACACTTTACACATAAAGCATGGCACGCAAGCTCAGACACTATTGGTAAAATCAAATATGCGATGATCGGCGATCCAACAGGCGCATTAACGCGTAACTTTGAAAACATGCGTGAAGCTGAAGGCTTAGCAGACCGTGGTACATTTGTCGTTGACCCTCAAGGTATTATCCAAGCGATTGAAATCACTGCTGAAGGTATTGGTCGTGATGCAGCAGACTTACTGCGTAAAGTGAAAGCGGCTCAGTACGTTGCAAGCCACCCAGGTGAAGTTTGCCCAGCTAAATGGAAAGAAGGTGATGCAACATTGTCTCCATCTTTAGATTTAGTCGGCAAAATCTAATTAATCTTTTGATTGAATATTAGATGACTCGAGTTACAGGCATTTAGTGCAATGATGCCTTGCCTGTAACTTGCAGTATGGCGGGTATATGTACCCGATTTTAGGATTAAAATTAAAGGGGATTACATGCTCGACAACAATTTACAGGCCCAATTAAAAGCCTATTTAGAACGTTTAACTAAACCCGTTGAATTAGTTGCCAATTTAGACGACAGCCAAAAATCAAACGAAATTAAGCAATTGCTCGATCAAATTGCATCGTTGTCTGACAAAGTGAGTGTACGTGAAGAACGTAACAGTGCGATAAGAACGCCATCATTTTTAATTACTAACCCAGGTATTGATAGTGGTTTGCGTTTTGCAGGATCGCCACTGGGACACGAATTTACCTCTCTTGTGCTAGCACTATTGCAAATTGGTGGGCATCCATCGAAAGAAGCGCAAGAGTTATTGGAACAAGTAAAAGGCCTTGAAGGCGAGTTCCAATTCGAAACATATTATTCATTATCTTGCCATAACTGCCCTGACGTTGTTCAGGCATTGAATTTAATGGCAGTTTTAAACCCAAATATCAGCCATACCGCCATTGATGGTGCGCTTTTCCAACATGAAATTGATGAGCGTAACGTGATGGGCGTTCCAGCCGTTTACCTAAATGGCAAAGAATTTGGCCAAGGCCGTATGACATTGAGTGAAATTGTCAGCAAAGTTGATACTAACGCAGATGCACGTGCCGCTAAGTCATTGACTGAACGTGAACCTTTTGAAGTGTTAGTGATTGGTAGTGGTCCCGCGGGCGCATCAGCTGCAATTTACACCGCACGTAAAGGTATCCGCACAGGTGTTATCGGTGAGCGCTTTGGTGGCCAAGTGATGGATACCGTTGATATTGAAAACTATATTTCCGTTATCAAAACGGAAGGTGCCATTTTTGCTGGCGCGTTGAAAAACCACGTTGATAGCTATGATGTTGATGTGATTGATGGTCAATCAGTGGCTAAACTGATCCCAGCCGCTGAAGAAGGTGGTTTACACCAAATCGAAACAGCATCTGGTGGTATTTTAAAATCACGCAGTATTATTATTTCGACAGGTGCGCGTTGGAGAAACATGGGCGTTCCTGGTGAACAAGAGTATCGCACCAAAGGGGTGACATTCTGCCCACACTGTGACGGTCCGTTGTTTAAGGGCAAACGCGTTGCAGTTATTGGTGGTGGTAACTCAGGTATTGAAGCTGCCATTGATTTAGCGGGTGTGGTTGAGCATGTCACTGTGCTTGAGTTTGCGCCAGAACTTAAAGCAGATTCTGTATTACAACAAAAAGCACGTAGCTTGAAGAATGTCGATATTATTGTAAATGCCCAAACCCTTGAAGTAAAAGGTGACGGTAGCAAAATGACTAGCCTTGAGTATAAAGACCGTACAGACGAAAGTGTGCATTCTTTAGAGGTTGCAGGTGCATTCGTACAAATCGGTTTATTGCCAAATACCAATTGGTTAGGTGATACAGTTGCAAGAAACCGTATGGGCGAGATTGAAATCGACGCACGTAATGAAACCAGTGTGAAAGGCATTTTCGCAGCAGGGGATTGTACAACAGTGCCTTACAAGCAAATTATCATCTCTGCTGGAGAAGGGGCAAAGGCCGCACTTAGCGCATTTGATTACCTAATCCGCACAAGTACCAGAACCGCTGAATAGATGTAATTTACTTTATATTCAGTGAGTTGTAGTCAAAAGGCACTCGGGGGCGAGTGCCTTTTTTTTGTGCATAATCTGTACAGAAAAGGCTCAAAAGTGCCTAAAAGTGTTCAAGTGTGGACAATTTGTGGACATGCAAAAGTTAAATTTGCTTCGTTTTTCGTCGTCAAAATCATCCTAAAACGAACAGTCTATTAAGCTAACTAATAAGCCGTTGAGCGCTGATATTACTTTAAGTGCTGGTGATGTGGGCGCTTATACCAAAGCAGAAACCGACACTAAAGTCGCGGATGCAAAAAAAGCGGGTACAGATGCACAAGCTACCGCTAACGCAGCTAATACTGCAGCAACTAATAAAAGCCCAAAAAAGAGAAGTCGAGCAAAAAAGAGGGCGATTACATCGAGGGTGCCGAGGGTAACGTTTTTGTGATGCGACAAACCTTTAAAAACGAACAATCCGCTAAACGTGCCGCTGCGGCCAAGTGGTCAAAATTACAAAGGGGCGTAGCAGAATTTAATATTACCTTGGCCGAGGGGCGCGCAGATCTTTATCCTGAGATGCCAGTGACCGTGACAGGCTTTAAACCGACAATAGATAGTCACCAGTGGGTGATTAGCCGAGTTGTTCATCAAATCGATAGTCACGGCTTTATCACAAGTTTGGAGCTAGAAATAAGGATCAAAGATGTTGGTATTGAATGAGGAGTAAACTCATTAGAGGTTCGGTTAATATTATAAACTTATCCTTTTCAACTAGACTTACATCGTCATTGTTGACAAATATACATTTAGGGGGAGTTTTTTCAGGTCTAAAGAAATCAAATTCAATTCTTGTGGTTAATGATTTAATATCATCATAGTTACAAAAGATAGAATGCGTTGGTGTTTGAAATGCATTGAAAGCAGTCATTTGAATTTTATTCAGTGTTGCAGGAATAGGTGTGTCAGCATCATGCCATTTTTTTGCTGTTATTTCGATTTTGTTTTTATTAATGAAATGTATGGAGTCAAAGGTTTTATAAGCCAGAAGGTTAAGAATATTAGTGGTGAAGGATAAAAATATTAAATACAGTGAGAGATAAACAGTCTTTTTTATGATTCCAATGTTTGGGAGTAAAAGTATCACGTTTGGAATTGTATATAAGATAAGGCACAAGCTAACAAATGGTATGAAAGCATCTTCTAATTGCATTTCACCATCAAGGTTATTTACTAATGCAGAGATAGATAGTATAGACATAGGAATGATAAGCAGTGAAAACAATAATAGCATTATAAATCTATCACGATTTGTTATTCGGTTGTTGCCTTTTTTACTTCTAAAAATATCTTTAAATTCATTAGGGTGTGTCATGAAATAAGGTATTTTTGTTATTGTTTGGAAGGTCTTTTTTACTAAGCTGAATAATGCTTTTTGGGCTTTTTTGAAATTAAAAACAGTTTCGGTTAGTACAAATGAAAGGCAAAGAAAGTAAGGCACAGATGCTAAATGATATTTTTTCTCGCTAAAATAATTATAAACCATAATAAAAACAATTGTTAAAAATAAAATACTAATAGCTTTGTATAAAAGAATTTTGTAAAAATTTAATTTTATTTTTATGATTTTAACATTGTTCTTGTATCGTAATATTAGTAGCACCATTACTATAAATGTCATGAATGCCATGAGTGTCACATATTTGGGATGATCCACCGTTAAATAAATCATAGAAAATATTACAATTGGACTTATACATATTGATAATAAATAACTCCAAATAGATAATCTAAAGTTTTGCTTTATATTATTATCATTGGTTATTTCAATGGATAGATTAATAAATTTAAATGTTAAAAATGGAAGGCTATAAAATATAAACGTAAAAACAAACCAAGCGATAGAAATAAATATCAGATAAGGGAATAAGTAGCTCTCTTGTAATAAAAAAGAAAAGAAATTTTGAGCATTCAGTGTACTAAGATAAATAAATAATATTATGGGTGATATAAGGACAGATACGGATATCAATAATGTGATTTTAGAAGAATATGAACCTTTAGACATATAATAAAATCCTTTTAATTGATTTTTGTTATGAATAGATTAACCTAACTTAAGGCATACTCCAAACCCAAGGTTAAAAAATGGCGTTCAATTGTCCCCTGTGTGGTGCTGTGACCTATACCAAAACCAGTAAATCCATGAGCAGTGAAACCCGTAGAAGCTATCACCAATGTCAAAACATGCTGTGTGGCTGCTCTTTTACGACAATAACCTCAGTGGAGGTCTATCTAACAAAAACAATTCCACAAGAGTTACCAGAAGGTTTTGAGATCCCGATGGAAAAGTTACCTAAATCACATCGGGGAGAGAAACAGATGGAGATGTTTTGATCTATTCCATCTGAATTAACCAACTCAAAGAGTACATCAAGATTGCTTATTAACGTCATCGACTAACATTGATAGCTTTTTAAGCTATCAATGATTTTATCAAATATAAAATCTAACGAATTACTATAATCTGATGGCAAAGTTGCGCTATTAAAGCCAAGATTAGCTAAATGTTCGATAGATATAATTACCTGATTATTAGCTCATAGCATCACTAAAACAGCTATTTAAAACCTATCGTACATTTGCTGGTGTCATCTTTAACTACTTCCTCTTGTACGACCAGCTTTGATGTATGTCATAGCTCCGTTATTAAATTACAGAAATATTTTATTTCTTGGTGTAGGATTGATTTATTTTATTAGGTGACTAAAAGGCATTGGTTATGGAAAATCCAAAAGAATTAAACTCTATACTTCCTTCTGAATCAATATTAAAAAGTTTTTCTAGGCCGGTAAAATTCACAGAGTATGGACTTGGGCGAATAGAATACCTTGTGAGAAATAAACCAAATGATCTTTTTCAGATAGGCATTGCGGCTTGGGATCGTTTTTGTAATGTTAATCCTGACCAAGATAAATTTATATTTGGAAAGGAATGTCAGAGTAGCAATCCACTATTGTATAAAAAAGTATCCAGACACATAAAAGAAAAAGTTATTAAAGATATTTTATACGTGCATGGAGAAATTCAGGATCCAGAGCTAGAAGATAAAGAAACGGTTGAACTGATTTTAGCTCATACTTACCCTAACATTTTAATGATCGTTGATGTAAAACTGGTGAATCCTTATAAACCAGTAACCCCGCAGAAGTATGATTTCCAAGAATATCATGGCCTCGGGCTTTTTGCCGAACTTCTGGAAAATGCTATAGAGTATTGTAAGCAACAGGGTATTGCGGAAATATATCTTACTGCTGCCGATTTACCACTTAAAAAGCATTTTGAGAAATATGGATTTATCGTTCATGATACGTGGATGGGAAGAGCAGCTCTTGAGGTAGGGAAAGGCATACCTATGAGTATGTACTTTTAATTTTGATTTACATTAATCTAATCCTATCCCCCCATTGAAAAATAAGCAAAAATAAAGCCTCTCGTCAAAAGAGGCTTTATAAGTGTGGTCAATATGTGGACATTAACCATTGACTAAATCCATTTAAATCAATTATTTAACTCACTTTTAGAACGCCGCACTTAGCGCCTTTGATTACCTAATCCGCACAAGTACCAGAACCACTGAATAGGTGTAATTTACTTTATATTCAGTGAGTTGTAGTCAAAAGGCACTCGGGGGCGAGTGCCTTTTTTTTGTGTGTAAACTCTGAACATTGAAATATCAAACTAGGCTCCTCGTAAGTTCAACACCTATCAATAACCAGGCTTATCTCATCTTTTTTACTTATACCTTTTTAATCTAAATTATGTGATACAGATCTAAATACTGCACAAAGCCAGTCATATCCATGATCATGAATTTCATTCATGTTGTAGTGAAATTAAGTCGCTTTCACTCATTCAGCGGCTCTGGCATAAATGAATTAACGCTAACAAGTTAACTTATTTACAACATAAAGATTGATGAATGAGAAACAAAAACTTCTAAAAAATCAAGAAGTCAATTTAGTTTCCATCTTGGAATTTAGGGTGCGACAAGACGATGAACAAAAATTTTACATTTACGATTAAAAGTAGTCTTTTTGATGAAAATTATAATCCTTCTGAAAATACACGGATCACAACTAACTTTGCTAATTTAGCTAGAGGGAAAAATCGTCAAGAAAATTTGCGTAACACGCTTGCCATGATGAACAACCGTTTTAATACGTTAGCCTATTGGGATAACCCGAAAAGTGACCGATATGCAATTGAGCTTGAAATTATTTCTGTGGAAATGCGTGTTGAAAATAATGCCAATACCTTCCCTGTGATTGAGGTATTAAAAACAAACATCGTTGATAACAAGACGGGGCAACGTACAGAGGGAATTGTCGGAAATAATTTTTCTTCTTATGTCCGTGATTATGATTTCAGTGTTTTATTGTTAGATCACAATAAAGACCAAACAAACTTTAGTATTCCTGAAAAATTTGGCGATTTACATGGAAATATCTTTAAATGTTTTGTTAACTCGAACGAATACAAAGCACATTTTAATAAGCCGCCAGTTATTTGTTTAAGCGTCTCAAATAAAGATGTTTACCATCGCACGGGTAATCAGCACCCAGTATTAGGTATCGAATATCAGCAAAATGGAGCTTCATTAACGGATCAATATTTTAAAAAGATGGGATTACAAGTTCGTTATTTTATGCCACAAAACAGTGTTGCTCCATTAGCCTTTTATTTTACGGGAGATTTGCTGAGCGATTACAGCAATATTGAACTGATTAGTACGATCAGTACGATGGAAACATTCCAGAAAATTTATCGCCCAGAAATTTATAATGCAAATTCAGTTGCAGGGCAATGTTATCAACCGAGTTTAACGAACCAAGATTATTCGTTAACAAAAATTGTTTATGACCGCGAAGAACGTAGCCGATTGGCTATTGAACAGGGGAAATATACAGAAGAGCATTTTATTGAACCCTATAAGCATATTCTAGAACAATGGTCTGCTAGCTACGCACTTTGATTAATGATAAAAATTTAAGGTCAATTATTATGAAAACATTATTACCAACATCTACCGCTGGCAGTTTACCAAAACCTTCTTGGCTTGCTCAGCCTGAAACCCTTTGGTCGCCTTGGAAGTTAAAAAATGAAGAATTAATTGAAGGGAAACAAGATGCGCTGCGTTTATCCCTCGAAGATCAATTGCGTGCTGGGATTGATATTGTGAGTGATGGTGAGCAAACTCGCCAGCATTTTGTGACTACATTCATTGAACATCTCAGTGGCGTTGATTTTGAAAAGCGTGAAGTGGTTAAAATCCGTGATCGTTATGATGCGAGTGTTCCGACGGTAGTTGGGGCTGTTGAGCGTCAAAAACCAGTCTTTGTTGAAGATGCTAAATTTTTGCGCCAGTTAACGAAACAGCCGATTAAATGGGCATTACCAGGCCCAATGACTATGATTGATACGTTGTATGATAACCATTATAAAAGCCGTGAAAAACTGGCATGGGAATTTGCTAAGATCCTGAATCAGGAAGCAAAAGAGCTCGAAGCCGCAGGCGTTGATATTATTCAGTTTGATGAGCCTGCATTTAATGTATTTTTTGATGAGGTGAACGATTGGGGGGTGGCGGCGCTGGAAAGGGCGATTGAAGGCCTGAAGTGTGAAACAGCAGTGCATATCTGTTATGGATACGGCATTAAAGCCAATACAGACTGGAAGAAAACGTTGGGTTCTGAATGGCGCCAATATGAAGAAGCATTCCCTAAGCTGCAGACTTCGAGTATCGATATTATTTCACTGGAGTGCCATAACTCCCATGTTCCAATGGATTTAATTGAGCTCATTCGTGGCAAAAAAGTGATGGTCGGGGCGATTGATGTGGCAAGTAATGTCATCGAAACGCCAGAAGAGGTCGCTAATACGTTGCGTAAAGCACTTCAATTTGTGGATGCAGATAAGCTTTATCCATCAACTAACTGCGGAATGGCACCACTGTCGCGCCAAGTTGCGACGGGTAAACTCAATGCCTTAAGTGCAGGGGCAGAGATTATCCGTAGAGAGCTGTTAAATAAGTAATCTATTCGAATAATAGCGAATCAAGAGAAACCCAGAATCAATATCTGGGTTTTTTGTTGCCTTAGATTTCTTATTTCAGTCTAACTTGAGGTATATTAGATGAATTATCATTAAATAATTTTTTGAAATAGGAATGTCGGCAATGGCTCTAATCCCTAAAAACTACGCACGTTTAGAAAGCGGCTACCGTGAAAAAGCCCTAAAAATTTACCCTTGGGTGTGTGGACGTTGTACTCGCGAGTTTGTATATTCTAATTTACGCGAGTTAACGGTTCACCATATCGACCATGATCATACCAATAACCCTGAAGATGGCAGCAATTGGGAGCTATTATGTTTATTTTGCCATGATCATGAGCATTCAAAATACACAGAAGCAGACATGTATGGCACCAATGTTGTGGCGGGGGAAGATGCACAAAATGATATCGAAGCGGCAACTTATAACCCATTTGCTGATTTGAAATCGATGTTAAACAAGAAAAAATAATAACAAGTCACCTATCGAAAAATAAGCTAGAGTCTTTAGCTTTATCTTATTTGCCTTTAACTAAGCCTCTGATAAAGAGGCGTTTTTGTTTTAGGCGAGCTGTTTTCAATGGATTAGAATCTTTCACTATTTGATTGCATATCAAAATAGAATTTAGTCATTAGCACAAAATGGTCAAGCAAGGGTTTGACTTTATCTCTCAATGCGGACTATATTTAATTCATTCAAATGAATTAAATATAAATAAGAGAGGAAACAGATGAATAACCTAACGATACCAAGTCCATTTTCGTTTGAAGAACGCGATAGACGATGGGGGATTGCGCGGAAAATCATGAAACTGCATGATCTTGAAGTCCTTATGGTTTATGGGGACAGGGAATCAGCGGCACCCGCACCGTTTTGTATTGATCACTATTTCACCAATGATCGTTTAGGGTCGGTTGTGATCTTCCATCAAGATAAAGCCCCACTGGTAGTCACATTCGCCCCCATGATGGTAGCTGATCATATGCAAGCACAAATGCGAGGTGATAGGCAGTGGATATCACCAGAGCAAATAGTTGTAGGGAAAACAGGGCGTAATATTGCGCAGGTATTTGTTGATTTAGGTGTGTCTGCAAATGCGAATGTTGGTGTAGTGGGGTTAGAGCCTTACCCGCCATTTTATTTCGATGGTGCAATGCCGTATAACACATTGACGGGAATAAAAGCGCGTTTACCTCAGTTAAATTTTGTCCCTGTTTACCGCTCGTTTTTTCAACTCGCCTCCGTGAAAAGTGCAGAAGAACTTGAGCATGTAAAATATGCTGCAATGATAGGTGAGGCAATGAGTGAAGCGATGCGTTCTACAGCTATTGTCGGTAATTCAGAGGCGGATATTGCGGCGGCAGTCACCGCGAAATGTTTATCTATGGGGGGATTCACTGCCGAAATTTTGATGGGTTCAGGACCTGAATATATTGGGTGGGGTCAGCCTGCGTGGCAATACCGTTCACAAACGCCACGAAAGATACAGCAAGGTGATATTGTGTTAACAGAAATATTTGCTCTGTATGGCATGTATGAAACACAGCACCAAGCTGCGGTTGCGGTGGGGAAAATTCATCCCAATATCGAAAAAGCGGCAGCTGTTGCAAGGGAATGCTATGAAATTGGTGTTGAGTACCTTAAAGAGGGGGTCACATTCGGTGAAGTGGTGGATGAAATGGAAAAACCGCTGTTAAAATCGAAGGGGTGGCATGTACATCCATTGATCCACAGTATTAATCCTTATGGGCCTATTGGCTTTGGCACAGCCCCTGGTATTGAGTCATTACCTATTGCCCAAAAATACCGTCAATTGGAACGGTTGCCAAATCCAGGGCGTGAATTAGTTTTGCAGGAAGGGATGACGTTTGCCTTTGAACCTAACTGCGCATTTGGCTATCATTTATGTAATCTCGGTGGCACAGTGGTTGTCGGTAAAGATAGGGGGATTGAACTGAATAATAATTCTACTTATCTTATGCGCGCGGACATATAATTTTAGGAATAACAGCAAGATATGAATGACACAAATAAAAACATACTTTCATCAGAGTTAACGAAAGAAAAGTTAATTAATGAAGGGATTAAACAATTTGCGATTCATGGCATCAATGGCGTTCGTACGCGACAATTGGCTGAAAGTGCGGGTGTTAACCAGTCTGCAATTCCCTATCATTTAGGGGGAAAGCTAGGTGTTTATTGCGCTGTTATTCAAAAAATTGCGAGCGATTTATCTCGGGAAAGTAATGTTCAGGCGTTTGATGCACAGCTTAAACTAGCTATGCAACAAACACCTATTGAGCAGGCGCAAGCAAATCAGTTAATTAGTTTATTGATAACAGGGTTAGGGAATGCGTTGTTATTACCAAAGCATGAATATTATTCCGTGCTTATTCTTCGTGAGCAACTTGAGCCTACAGAAAATTATGATGTTATTTATCGGGACTTTATCGAACCTTTCCATACACGTTTGTCAGGGCTGATCCAAACGATTAATCGCATTGATAAACAAACCGCGATTATCCGAGCTCATGTATTGATAGGACAAGTATTAGGTTTTGTTGTCGCGCGAAAACCTTTTCTTAAGCGACTCAATGCTCAGCAAATTGATGAACGTTTATTGAGTGATATATTGCAGCAAATCAGCTTGATGGCAATTCAAGCTTTAATGATAGGGAAATAGTGGCTTAGTATACTAAGCCACTTTTAGGCGACGTTCGGTGACTTCGCTAATATTCTATTCTTCAATTAGTGGATATCTTCGTGGCTGCGGTAAACTAACGATAGCTCAGGATGATTCCACAGACTGGCGGGCGTTACAGTAGTGCGTTCCCAAGGTATTTGACCAATAAACCAAAGTTTCCAAAAATTTAATTTTGCATTCGGATTCTTTGTTAATAATTCTTCAAACGTTTCAATTTCACCAATTTGTACAGATAAGGCAGATTGGTAAATATCAAATACAAATTTAGAACAAAATTGCCTTGGCGACTCATAATTAAACCCCGTATGGTAAAACTTATTTAAACGGGCAGGGACTTGTGCAACCAAGGCATTTTTTTGCTCTTGTGTTAACGAGTTGGCGAAACGGCGCACACTATAACGCTTATCTGAAGAACGAGCGATAAAACGTGAAAGTGTCGTGGTTGTGGATAAAGGCACACGGCTTTCGGCAATTAAATAATCTTCACCATCGTGCCCGATGATCATACCGACATGGTTGCTCCAACATAAAGAGGCTGAAGCAATTTGACGAAATAACTCGGTACCAATACTGGTAAAAACAATATCACCCACTTCATATTCATAGGGGTAGTTTGTTTGCATCATTACAATACCTCAATATAAATGAAAGAATATCATTAAGGTATAGTTATAAAGCTTAGCAAAAATCTGACTATCAGATAAAAGCGTAAAATCTTCTTTGTTTAGCTTGGGTATATCTTATTCATCTGCTCACTTAGTAACTTCACATTGTGCACAATATCAGTTTCAGTATGTGCTGCATAACCAAATAAAATGGCGTTTTGCTTGGTACTTTTAATGCAATATCGTGATAAAGGCTGTGCACCAAAACCTAATAAGCGGCACTGTTCAAGTATAAGATTAATATCGTACCCAGCCTTTATCCAACATACAGTGTGTATTCCTGAATCTGTCATTTGTACTTCAAATAAATGAGGGAGGTACAGGTTAATCGCATTGAAAAACGCGTTCTGCCTATCATGGCATATTTTGCGTATTTTACGCACATGGCGAGCATAGTGGCCCTCTTGAATAAACTGGGCTAGAGAGGCTTGCTCTAGGTATCCACAATGGCTATCACTGTAGTATTTCATCATGGTAAATGCTTCACTCAGAACTTCTGGCACAATTAAAAAACCTAAGCGAAACCCTGGGTACATCATTTTTGAAAATGTGCCCGCATAAATGACTCTTTGCTGGTTGTCTAAGCCTTGTAATGCTTGAATTGGCTTAGATAAAAAACGAAACTCGCTGTTATAGTCATCTTCAAAAATCCATGCATTATTATGTTGTGCCCAATCAAGCAATGCTAAACGGCGGGATAGACTTAATGTAGTGCCTAAAGGAAATTGATGGGAAGGAGCGGTATAAACTAATTTGGCATCTCCATGGTGTTTCGCACCATAAGCGATATCCATGCCTTCGGAATCGGATGGTATCGGTGAAACTTCAGCCCCTGCTGCAGTTAAAATAGCGCGAGCGCTGTCATAGCCTGGGTCATCAAGCCAAACTTTATCACCTTGTTGTAACAGTACTTTCGCAGCTAAGTTAATTGCCTGTTGGGTTCCATTGACAATGATAATTTGTTTCTCTTTGCAGTGAACGCCGCGAGTGGAGTGAACATAATCCACCAGCAATTTCTTAAGGGGCGTAAACCCATCTGGATGATTGAAAAAAGGGATAGTTTGTTTCGATTTACGCCAAACACGGCCTAATAATCTTCCCCATAGTTCATGAGGAAACTGATCAACACAACCAATACCAATATTAAACATTTGGCGCGATTTTGTATTTGGTCGTGATTGATTCCACAAACTTGTCAATATTGCGACTTTAGGATTAAGATTAAGTGCATTATATTCAGGCTGCTTAATTGTTTGTGAAGTCGATGCTGTACGAACTAATTCGTCAGGAATATTTGCTGACACATAAGTGCCAGAGCCTTTTTTGGAATACAAATAGCCTTCATCAATTAACCTCTCAAAGCCTGCAATGACTGAGTTACGCGAAATAAACATCATCTCAGCTAAAGCCCTTGAGGACGGTAGTTTCACACCTGAAGCTATACGACCATCTAAGATTGCATTGCGGATCGTGTGATACACATTTTCTTTTATATATCCCTTATCAAGTAGGAGCAATGGAAACTGAGCTTGTTGTTTACGTCGCATAAGTGGATCCTAAATAAATAACAAAAGTGTATCTTATACAGCACCAGATGGGATTGTACTATAACCACATTATGTAATATATCTACAAATGGAAGGGTTATTATGAATAAAGCTACATTACCAGTTACGATTGAGTTTGTTGCCCCAGAACATTATCCAGAATGGTTAGTGTATTGGTTGGAATACCAAAAGTTCTATCAAGTTGAATTAAGTGAAGAGGTAACATTAAAAGCTTGGGAGCGTTTTTTTGACGATAATGAGCCTATGCACTGCGCAGTCGCTCTTGAAGATGGCAAAGTGGTTGGTTTCGTCAACTATTTATTTCATCGTTCAACATGGGCAAAAAATGACTTTTGCTATTTAGAAGATTTGTATGTCACGCCAGAAATGAGAGGGCGTCACGTTGGTAAGCAGCTTATTGAATTTGTTCAAGTGCAAGCACAAGATAAACAATGTGGTCGCTTATATTGGCATACACAAGAAACTAATTTACGCGGGCAAAAACTGTATAACTGGGTGGCAGAGAAACCAGGGGTGATTGAATATAGAATGCCATTGTAATCAATGTAGTAGCATATCCTACATTTCAGTGACTGACTGACCCGTTGTTTGATAACAACGGGCTTTTTAGTGGAGTGGGATTAAGTGCAAAAAATATGTTTAACTTGCGAGTTGGGAGCGAACTTCCATTAAAGCAAAACCTAAAAGATTTAATCCTTTCCACGTGAGTGGATTTTCGATATTTTCTGCATCTTCGGCAAGGCCTATTCCCCATATCTTATCAACAGGGCTGGCTTCAACTAATACGCGCTCGTTGGTTGAAAGTAAAAATGTTTTAAGTTGTTCGTTTTGGCTAAACTTGGCCATATTCGCGGCAACAACAATTTCGAAACGTTTATCATTCCAAACATCTTGTTTAAATCCACGAACCTCGCGACCAAACGCTTTTGCTGCTCCTGGGTTAGGCGCATGAATGATTTTTCCTAACGTTTCAATATCACCAAATAAACGTGCTTTTTCTGCCATCATAAAATGCTCTGCACTTGCGAATCGGTGCCCATCGACAATAAACGGTGAAGGGTACCACTGACTAAAGCAGCTTTTCGTGACTTGATTTTGTTTGGTTTGGTGCCCCCAGAAAAAAACATATTTGAATTTTTTCCCTGAGCGGTAATGCTTACAAAGGCTTTTAATATCCATAGGTTAAGTTTAATTAAATAATAATATTCTTAGCATACGGAGAAAAAAGGAATTGAGCTATCAGAAAAGCCTGCTTATGTTGATAAGCAGGCGGGGTAATTAGAGAACTTTGCTTAAAAACTCTGCAGTACGAGGGTTTTTAGGTGCTGAGAATAGTTGTTCAGGAGGACCTTCTTCTTGAATGATGCCTTGGTCAATAAACATAACGCGATCCGCAACCTCACGGGCAAAGCCCATTTCATGTGTGACAATAACCATCGTCATACCTTCAGTTGCTAACGTTTTCATAACAGACAATACTTCACCAACTAACTCAGGATCCAGTGCTGAAGTCGGTTCATCAAATAATAAAATAGACGGCTGCATTGCTAATGCTCGTGCAATGGCAACACGTTGTTGCTGCCCACCAGAAAGGCTTGCAGGCCACGCATCAATTTTATCTAATAGGCCAACTTTGACTAAAAGCTGCTCAGCTTGTTTTAACGCTTGCTCTTTTTTTAACCCTTTAACGAGGGTCGGTGCCATCATCAAATTTTCAAGCACTGTCATATGTGGAAATAAATTAAAGCGTTGAAAAACCATACCAACATTTTCACGCATTTTATTGAGATCTGTTTTTGGGTCATGAACATCAAATCCATTGACTTTGATTTCACCGCCGTCAGGGCGTTCCAGTGCGTTTAAACAACGTAAAAAAGTACTTTTCCCTGAGCCAGAAGGACCAATAACACAGATAACTTCTTGCGGATGGATCTCACAAGAGATTCCGCGTAAAACATGGGTATCCCCAAATTTTTTTTGTAAATCATTAACGTAAATCACTTCTGCCCAACCTTCTTTCCATATATTGCACTAACTGAGCGAGTATAAATGTCAGCATCCAATAAATTATTGATATTGTTAAGTAGGGTTCCCAGTATGTGGCATATGCCCCAGAAACAGTTCGCGCAGCATAGGCGAGATCGGCCAAACCAATTGCGGAAGCAAGTGATGAATCTTTGACAATAGCAATCGCGTTATTACCTAAAGGAGGTAGAATTCGGCGGAAAGCTTGCGGAAGAATGACCTTACGCATTGTTTTTGCCCAACTCATTCCTAACGCCCGCGAGGCTTCCATTTGCCCTTTATCAATTGATTGAATGCCTGCACGAAAAATCTCAGAAACATAAGCCCCTGAATTTAAAGTAATAGCAATGACACAAGATAAAAATGCACCATAGTCAGAACGTAGCATTTTGGCGGTATCAACGGACATTAACCCTGATGTAACGAACAACCCATCACGCGGATTAATAAATAATGGAACCAATGCAAAATGAACAACCATTATTTGTACAAATAATGGTGTACCACGAAAGGCGCTAACATAAAAACGCACGGGCCATTGTACGAAATAGCGTAAAATGGGTTTCCAAATCCCTTGTTCCGCTTTGGCCGTTCTCCCCAGCCCAAGCGTGAGCCCCCACAAAGAGCCTAAAATAACGCAAATAATGGTGGCCTTTATGGTCATTAATGCGCCTTCAGCAAATAGTGGGGCGTACTCTTCAATTATTTCCCAACGAAACGCAGACATCTTAATTTCACCCTGATTTATAACGAGAAAAAGCCACCTAAAGATGGCTTTAAATTAAATAAAGCTATTGTTTTGGTAATTGCGGAACATTTGCATCAAACCATTTTTGGTAGATTTGGTTATAAGTGCCATTTTCAAGGATGGTATTTAAACCATTATTAATCTTTTGTTGTAATTCACTATTTCCCTTAGCAACCGCAATACCGAAATATTGTTTTTCAAAATGGTTATCGTAGATTAATTTAAATTTTTTCTCTGGGTGAGTTTTGATGTAATACTTAATGACACCAACGTCACCAACTGCTGCGTCAATGCCGTCTTCATACAGTTCTTGCAACAATAAAGGTGTATTATCGAAACGTTTAATTGATGTGCTGTTTTTACCAATTACATCGGAAACCACAATATCCCCTGTACTGGAATTAACAACACCAACGTTTAAATCTTTTAAGCTATTTAAATCGGTAACATTGGAAGACTCACCGATCACGATAGCTTGTTCAGCAGGAAAATAAGGATTGGAAAAATCAACCATATTTTTGCGTTTGTCTGTGATAGTTATCCCTGAAATTAAAATATCTCTATCCCCTGAGGATAAAGTGGCAAAAATACCTTCCCATGGTGTGTTAACCAGTTTGACGTCAAAACCTTCTGCATCAGCAATGGCTTTAATAATATCAATATCAAAACCTTCCAATTGTTTTTGGCTATTTTCAAACTCAAATGGTCGATATGTTCCACCAGCACCTACGGTATAACTGTCTTTTGCGTAAACATTCCCTGCGAATGCAGCCAGTGTCATACAACCAGCAAAAACGAGCTTTTTAAACATTTTAGACCTCTTTAATTATGCATTTATAGTGAATAAAAATACATAAAATTAATCAGGCAAGCAAATAGTATTTCAAAATTAAGGTTGGATAATGTCATTTGCTGATTTACTGATGCACGGTCGACCTTGAATCTGGCTAAAATACGAACAAAAGAGTAAAGGGGAGATACGCTGTATGATATTTTTGTTAAACCAATCATAAAATCGGAAGGATATGGTTAATGAGGGCTTTTTTTACCTATCCGTTACAAAAAATTAACGTTAAACTCTGGAGTGACTTCTTATAATGGACTGATATAAAAAGATAAATCATAATGAGTAAAATATTGTTAGTGCTCTGGCCACTATTTGCATTGATTGCGATAGGCTTTATATTAAGACGTACTCGGTTATTTTCGCCTGATTTTTGGCCTGGAGCCGAAAAACTCAACTATTTTATTTCCCGCCTTATTAATTAATAGCTTAGCAAGTGCCCCTTTAAATAATCCTAAATTAACTTATTTAGGTAGTGCGATCCTCTGCATTTTAGCGATAAGTTCATTATTAGTGCTGATAAGTAAATATTTATGCAAAATAACTGTCCCTCGATTTGGTGCGCATATTCAAGGGATCACGCGTTTTAATACTTATTTAGGCTTAGCTATTGTGGCCGATTTATTTGGTAAAGAGGGGGTTGCCGTTGCCGCAGTTATTATGGCAATTTTAGTGCCAAGCTGTAATGTTATCGCGGTGCTGGCGTTATCTTCAGGGAAAAAAGTGTCAGTAAAACAACTCTTATTACCCATCATTAAAAATCCGTTAATACTCTCTTGTGTTATCGGAATTTTGTTAAATTTATCGCCTGTGGGGCTACCTTTTGGTTCTGAACAATTATTAAAATTACTCGCAGCAGCAAGTTTACCATTGGGATTGATTTGTATTGGTGGTGCGCTGCAAACAACAACACTGCGTAAAGAATTCAAACCAATCATACTATCAACATTATTACGCTTGCTTGCTATGCCTGTATTAACGTTAATAATGGCTAAATTGTTTTCTTTGCCAAACTTAGAAACGATTTTATTGGTGATATTTTTTGCCATCCCTACTGCACCAACGGCCTATATTTTGACTCGTCAGTTGAATGGTGATAGCCAATTAATGGCTGGGATCATTACATTGCAAACTATTATCGCCGTGTTCACCTTGCCTATAGTTTTATCATTCGTCATGCATTAATGGTGATATGTTTTGCAACTGTCACATTGATACTCTATGTTATCGGGAGATTACTTCATCTGATTAGGAGTTGTGTGTGTCTTTGGAAAAATGCCAGAAAAATGAAAACTTATCTATTGAAGATGTTTTGGATAAACTTTCGTTGTTATATTCAAATGCCATTCAATCATTAAGAGATGCCATTGCTGTTTATGTCACAAAAGGGCAGATACCAAATACAGACGAGAGAGAAAATGGGTTATTTGCTTACCCTGAGCTTTGTGTGACGTGGGAAGGAAAAATTGATCACTGTGAAAAAACCCGTGCCTATGCACGCTTTGTAAAAAAAGGAAATTATTCCATCACTGTGACTCAACCAGAGTTATTTCGCCATTATTTAACGGAACAACTTTCTATTTTACAGCAAGATTATGATGTATCTTTTGCAGTTCGTCCGTCTAAGACAGAAATTCCATATCCGTTTGTAATTGATGGCTCGGATTTAGTCCTTGATAGAAGTATGAGTGGTAGCCTTGCCGCTCATTTTCCGATAACAGATTTAGCCCATATCAGTGATGATATTACCGATGGCTTATATACCGTTTCGGAAGAAATGCCTTTATCGCATTTCGATGCGTTACGTGTAGACTTTTCACTTGCACGCCTTAAACATTATACTGGTACGCCACCAGAGCATGTGCAACCGTATATCTTATTTACCAATTATAACCGTTATGTGGATGAGTTTGTCAGTTGGGCTTGTGAGCAAATCCGTGATCCTGAGAGCCGTTATATTGCGTTGTCTTGTGTTGGTAATAACTACCTGACGGTTGAAAATGCGGATCCACAAATTGCTATTTCAGACATGACGTGGAAAAAATTCCAAATGCCTGCATATCATCTGATTGCACGAGATGGCTCAGGAATAACATTAGTGAATATTGGTGTTGGTCCATCAAATGCAAAAAACATTTGTGATCACTTAGCGGTATTAAGACCACATGCATGGTTAATGATTGGTCATTGTGGAGGGTTAAGGGAAAGCCAAAATATTGGTGATTACGTTCTTGCGCATGCTTATTTACGTGATGACCATATTTTGGATGATGTATTACCGCCAGATATTCCTATTCCGAGCATCGCAGAAGTTCAACGAGCACTTTATGATGCGACTAAACAAGTCAGTAATATGCCTGGCGAATTGGTTAAGCAACGTTTACGTACTGGAACTGTGGTGACGACAGACGATAGAAACTGGGAGCTGCGTTTCTTTGCTACAGCAAGGCGCTTTAGTCTGAGCCGTGCAGTTGCTGTTGATATGGAAAGCGCAACCATAGCTGCACAAGGTTATCGTTTTAGAGTACCTTATGGTACGCTTTTGTGTGTGTCAGATAAGCCATTACATGGGGAAATTAAATTACCAGGCCAAGCGAATAGCTTTTATGAAGGGGCTATCTCAGAACACTTACAAATAGGTATTCGTGCTATTGATTTATTACATCAAGAAGGGGATAAATTACATTCTCGGAAGTTAAGAACCTTTGATGAACCCCCATTTAGATAGCAAGGAGATGCAATCTATGGCTTTAATACCTGAAATAGAAACAGAAAGACTGATTTTATCGAAACACCAAGTCAGTGATTTCCCCGCGTTGACAAAACTGTGGGCGACAGAATCCATGGTACGCTATATCGGCGGTATGCCGTCAACCGAACGAGAATCATGGATGAGAATGCTAGCCTATGGTGGGTTATGGCCATTGTTGGGTTTTGGTTACTGGGCGGTAAGGGAAAAAGCAACAGGGCAGTATGTTGGTGACCTTGGGTTTGCGGACTTTCATCGAATGGTTGAGCCGCAAGTAAAAGGAATTCCCGAAGCAGGTTGGGTCATTACACCAGAATTTCAAGGCAAAGGCTATGCAACCGAGGCGATGCAAGCGGCGCTGAGTTGGTTAAAAGCGCAAAATAAGTATCAGCAAACGATTTGTTTTATTGAGCCGAGAAACTTACCGTCATTACGCGTTGCCGAGAAATTAGGCTATGTTATTGATCGTGAAATATTTATGAATGGCAATATTACTGTGCTATTACGGCAGAAGCTAACGCCTACAATGTTATAATATTAACGGGTTATCGTTCTATGCATGATGAATTAGATATTTCACAAGTGAGTCAACTGTCAGGTTTAGCGGCCTCAACGCTTCGTTACTACGAAGAGAAGGGGTTAATTAAACCGATTGGCAGAAAAGGCTTAAAGCGTATTTATCATGGCAAAGATGTGATAACCCGTTTATCTCTGATAAGTTTAGGGCAGCAGGCTAAGTTTACACTCGATGAAATTGCGGCAATGCTTAATCACCAAGATGGCCCCAATATAGAGAGAGCCAGCCTGATGGCTAAAGCTGAAGAAATTGAACAGACGATCCAAAATTTATTGGCGTTAAAAGATGGCATTATTCATATTGCTAATTGCCCAGAAGAGAACCATTTTTTATGTCCAAACTTTCAAAAAATCCTGAATAACAGCCTAAAATTAAACCGTATCAAGCATAAATAACCCATCAATTATCCCATATTTGATATTAATTAATCCCAAATTCAATCATAGAATGGGATAGAATAACCCTTTACACTCTTAAAATTGTGTTAATGATTTTAAGGTCTGTATGTCTACTCATTTTTTGGCTTTTGAAAAACCGATAGTTGAACTTAATGACAAAATAGAAGCACTGGTTGCCTTCAAGCAACAGGGGCATCCTAGCGAAATTAAGCTTGAAGAAGAAATCAAACTGTTAGAAAAAAAGTCTCACTCATTGACGAAAACCATTTTTTCTTCTCTTGGTGCATGGGAAATCGTACAGTTAGCAAGGCACCCATTAAGACCATATCCCCTTGATTATATTTCTTTAATTTTTACTGAGTTTCAGGAGTTGGCGGGAGATCGCGCATTTGCTGATGATAAAGCGCTGGTGGGAGGCTTGGCGCGTATTGCAGGGCGTCCTGTCATGGTTTTAGGCCAACAAAAAGGACGAACAACCAAAGAGAAAGTGATGCGTAATTTTGGTATGCCATCACCTGAAGGTTACCGTAAAGCGTTACGCTTAATGCAAATGGCGGAACGTTTTAAATTACCTGTTATTACACTGATAGACTCAGCGGGTGCGTACCCTGGCGTAGGCGCTGAAGAGCGTGGACAGGCCGAGGCTATCGCAAAGAATATATTAGAAATGTCCCGCTTAAAAACGCCAATTATTTGTGTTGTCACGGGGGAAGGTTGTTCGGGGGGCGCGCTAGGAATTGGTGTTGGTGACAGAATTAATATGCTTGAATACAGTACGTATGCTGCAATTTCCCCCGAAGGTTGTGCATCAATTTTGTGGAAAGACGCTCAAAAAGCGCAAGTTGCGGCTGAAGTTATGGGAATGACTGCCTCTCGATTAAAAGAATTAGGCATTATCGATACGATTATTCCTGAGCCATTAGGGGGGGCGCACCGAAACTATCAGTTAGCAGCTGAACATTTAAAACAGCAATTGATAGCAGATTTAGCTGCACTAACTCGACTCGATACGGATGCTTTATTATCAGAGCGTTACCAAAAAATCATGGCATTTGGTTACTGCTAGTGTTATTAGTTTAGGCCAATCATGTTGAATGAAAAGGAAGTATGCACGGTGGTTGACCTAAATTTATTAAAGGTTTTTATTGCGGTTGTAACGCAAGGTAACTTTATTAATGCTGCAAAGCAGCTTTCGATGCCATCATCCAATGTGAGTCGACAAATTAAGCAATTAGAAGAACAGCTAAATTGCCGTTTGATTGAGCGAACAACAAGGCAGATGCGATTAACGGAAGCAGGCAACATTCTGTTTGAGCAAAGCCAAAAATTAGTGGGTGAACTGGATGATATTGTCCAACAAATTAGTCACCCTCAAGGGATTACAGGTACCTTACGCCTTACTATTCCGAGTGAAGCAGGCAGTGTATTATTAGCAGATTTATTAGCAAAGTTTGCATTACTGCATCCGCAACTCAATATCTATTGTGACACACAATTAATGCCCCGAGACGTCATTAGTGATGACATTGATTTATTACTGACTTTTCACCGTGGAGAGCTTGAGGATAGCAGCTATCACTCAAGATTAGTGAAATCTTGGCAAAGTGTGGTCGTCGCATCCCCTGAGCTGATTCATAAATTTGGTAAACCGAAAACCATCGCTGATTTAGTGAAGTTACCTTGTATTTCAAGCCTTAGTGCCTTACAAGGTCAGCCTTGGATTTTTATTGATTCTCAAGGCAAGCAACGCACAGCGATGATAAATAGCCCATATCGGGTGAATAGTGGGGTACTCGCTCATGCAGCCGCGGTGAGTGGTGTTGGTTTTGCTATTTTATCGTTAGAAGCTTGTCATCAACAAATTCAATCGGGTCAATTAGACATTGTTCAATTGGAGGGGCTAAACCCTGCACCTATCGAGTTAAGAGCAGTCTACGCAAGCCGAAGTGTGCTATCCCCAAAAATAGACCTATTTTTAGACTATTTGCTACAAAATATTTAATCTGAACGCTATAGATGATGGTGTTAATAGGGCAAGGCTATTTGGTATTTACCTCATGTGCTTTAGGCAAATACCAGAGCAGAGTAAAATATGTGTTATTTATCGCCACGTAAGCGTGTGGTTAGGCCTTTAAGGAAATAACGCAGAAGTTGATCCCCACATTCACGGTAGTTTTTATGTCCAGGCTTACGGAAAACAGCATTAAGCTCAGGTTTTGATACTCGAAAGTCTGCCAATTGGTAAATTTCAATCATATCAGTATCTTTTAGTTCGAAAGCGACCCGTAGTTTTTTGAGAATAATATTGTTATTTAGACGGCTTTCTATTTCTGGTGCAGGGCGGTCTTCATCTTTACCACGACGATGATAAATTAAGCCATTTAAAAAGTGCGCGGTTACGTTATCGTTACATTCAACATATTCAGGCTCACTATCTTTTTTGAGCCAGCATACCATTTCTTCTTTCGTCACGTCTAAATCTGCAAGTTTTACGATTTTGACCATTTGAGCATCGCTCAAGTCCAACATATAGCGAACACTGCGTAAAACATAATTATTAAGCATGGTTGTTTATTATCCATTATTGATAGAATTAATTGGCGCAATTGAAAAGCCAATGGATCACAGACTTTCATAAAGAAAGGGAGTAATTGAATAGGGTCGTATTGCGACGAAGTCGGCTATTATGCGGGATTAGTGGAATAAAGCAAAGTGTTGTCACCTGACTTTACTCCTATTGAACGGTATTAACCCATGAAATAAATCAGAGAATAAAAAAATACAAGGGTCAATCCTACAGTTAACAGCATATTTTTCAGCAATGATGCGATGACAACACAGAATACAGCACCCCACAAATATGGGTTATCGGGAAAGTCCCTGAGCTCATGGTTTTCTAATAAAATAACAGGTGCGCAAATCGCCGTTAACAAGCAAGGTGCTGAGTAACCTAATGCTTGGCGAACAATCAAAGGTAACCGAAGTGGTAGCTGCGGGATTAAAAATACATAACGCAATGTAAAAATAACGGCGGTTAGCGTGATAATCAAAAGCCAGATCATTTTTCCTCCTTCAATACGCGCGAAACGATGACCGAGACAAACATTCCACCGACACCTGCAATGACAATCGCGCTACTGATGGAGTACATGGATAAGGTTATGGCTACGACGAGTGAGAAAATGACGCCACATAGCGTGCTGATTTTTTTCGTCAAAGGTACAACAATCGCAAGGAGTGTCGCTACAACAGAGAAATCAAGGTGTAAGCGACTTAGGTCTCCAACAATATTCGCCATTGCAATGCCACAAAGGCTGGTGATTAACCAAACAAGATAAAAGCTAAACCCTGCGCCAAATAGGTAAGGGAAACTCAAACTTTGACGTTTCGCCGCGCTGATTGCAAACAGCTCATCGGTGAGAAGAAAGCCAATGCTGAGCCTTTGAGGGGTTGTAAAATCTTTCACTTGAGGACGTAACGTCAGCCCATACAGTAAATGTTGAGATGTAATAAAGAACACCGAAATCACAATCGTGATAAAACCGGTGCCTGAATTGAGTAATCCGAGGGTGACTAGTTGGGCTGCACCTGCAAAAACCATCGCTGACATTGCAACACTTTGCCAAAAATCTAACCCTGTTTCTACGGCCATTGAGCCCGCGAGTACTCCCCAAGGGATCACAGCAAGGTTAAGAGGTGCGGAATGAGCCGCGCCATCCATCATGGCTTTTTGCCAGCTGCGACTTTGCTTTGAATCCATGTTAACTAATACCTGTTGAAATAATGCCTATGTAACGTGCCATTCATATTAAGGATATGAATTGGCGGCAGATAGAATAAAATTGCTCTTTTTAAGTAATTAGATGACGCACAAAATTACCTGGTGTGACGCCTAATGACTGTTTAAAGTGGCGTGTAAAATGGCTTTGATCAGAAAAACCACATAAATTCGAAACATCAGCAGGGGTGTTTCCCGCTAATAACAGTTTTTTGGCTTTATGTAGACGCGCTTGAACCAAAAAAACATGGGGCGTTGTGCCTGTTTGCAGCTTAAATTGTCTTAGAAAATGCCATTGACTGAATCCCGCTATTTGGGCTAATTCAGCTAAAGAATGTTCTTGCTCACAGGTATTTATCATCAATTCGCAAATTTGTTCTATACGCTGTTTTGCAGGGGTAATTTTAGCTAACTCGGTTTTAGTCTGGTTATAGCGTAACGTTAACCAACTTAATGTAGAGAGCAGTAAGGTTTCTTTAAACAGTAAGTTTCCAGGTTGCAATAACAAGCTGAAAAGTAACCGTAACTGAGCAGCCAGTCCTGTATCTTGCACGACCGCGCAAGGAAACCAAGGCACTAGTCCTTGATTTTCAATTTTTAAGTCGGTGGTGAGCTGCGAAAACATGTCAGGGGTAGGGTAGATTGCCTGATATGACCAACCATTTTCCATTGCAGACGAACCCGTGTGTATTTCATCTGCATTGACCAAAATGATATCACCTTTTGGTGCGTAATGGTTTTCACCTGTACGAAAGAATTGCTGAGCACCATCTTCAATAACGCCAATACAGAAACCTTCGTGGCTATGGCGAGAAAATTTTTGTTGATGATATCGAGCATTTATCATTTCAAGGCCATTGAGCTCTTGCAAATGAAAGTAGTTAGCGCTTTCCATGTGATCCCTAAAGCTGATTAAATATAAAGTACTTCTTGTTTTAATTATCCGAGATTCGTTAATTAAATGTGAGCGTAATATATTTATTACAATAGCCAAAAAAACATCTAGGCTAAATTAATATTGTTATCTATAGCCATTTTCAGGGTATTAATACGTTTCTATGTTATAACGCGAAATGAGAATCAAATCACTATCAACATTCCCAAGTTAAAACCTCCATGTAATTCCAATTTAACATTAATATATGGTATATAATCCTGATTGGTGAGGTGTTTTTAGTTTGCTTCTGGTTTAATGGTTGCAATTGAATTATAACTCTAAAACTACGGTGGGTAACTTGTGTATTTAACTGGATTTATGATATATATTGAAATATAGATCTATATTTTGATGTGTTAAGCAGTGATATCTTTTATAAAAAAATAAAACCTGTATCATAATCTCTATCAGAAATTAATGTGAATTTTTTGTTATAACTTTTATTGAGTTAGCGGGTTTCCTATGCTTGAAAATCTCGGTATTACAAACTTATGGACTTATCTTATCGGTGTTATTTTTATTACACTGGTACCAGGCCCTAATTCTTTATTTGTTTTAACTAGCAGTGCAAAATATGGCGTAAAAAATGGTTACAAAGCAGCGCTAGGGGTATTTACAGGGGATGCAATACTGATATTCCTATCTTTCCTAGGGGTTGCTTCATTGGTCAAAACATCGCCAATCTTTTTTAGTGTAATTAAATACGCAGGTGCGGCTTATTTATTTTATTTAGGAATAAAAACACTTTACAGCGTATTACACAAAAAAGAAGGTGTGCATGATGTTGATAGTATTATTTTAGAGACGAAAGGAACTTATAAAAAAGCGGTCTTTTTAAGTCTTCTAAACCCTAAAATGATCATTTTCTATGTGTCATTTTTTATACAATTTATTGACCCTGCATACCCAAATGCAGGTGTGCCATTCTTCGTCCTTGGTGTGATTTTAGAAATGTGCAGTATGATTTATTTATCATTGTTGATTTTCGGCGCAGTAGCCGTGACGAATATGGTAAAACACAATAAGAAACTGTCAAAATTCTCCAATAGCTGTATTGGGGCAGTATTCTTAATGTTTGGGGCTAAATTAGCGTTAACAGCCTAAAAGAGAACGTACTGAAATATCACCCTGTGATTCAATAGCCAGCTAAATGTGCTGGCTATTTTGTGTCTAATACCTTAGCGTTTCATAATGGTGACAAGCTCATCATTAACTTTACGCTGTTCCACATCTTGCCACCCCATTTTTCGATAAAGACCCTGCATATCAGGTGTATATAGGTAAAGACTTTCACTTGTGGATTTTCGATAGTGCTGATAAAGCGTTTCAATCAGCTGGGTGCCAATCCTTTTTCCTCTGGCTGATGGCACAGTTAAGACTTCCCCTAGCCACCAAGTCGCCTGCTGAATATCTGGGAGCTCGCGAAGGATCGTGCTAGCGGTTGCAAGTAGCTGGCCATTACTGTCTACGAAACAAGACAAAATTTGCGGATTAGCCGCTTGGCTGCGCTCGTGCAGCCTGTGTTTTATCTGTGCTGTGTCGGCCCATGGTGATAAACTCGCCCACTCTTGGTGTAATGCATCACTAATTTGTTCAATTAATTGAATATTTTGCTTAGTAACAATCACAAAATGCATATTTTCTAGTTCTCATGTAAAAGTAAATCAGGTAACAGCATGTCTAATTGTTCGAAAAGTCGACTATAAATATTCCTGACAACCGCATTTTTATTGTCGTTATACTCTTTGACATAGTTGGCATCGACTACAGCGGCTAATTTAGCGTTTGCATATTTTTCGCTATCGTCGGGGTGCTCAATTAACCAATTACGAAACAGTAAGTGGCGTAAATGTTCAGGACAATCTGGTGCAAAAACGTGTAAGTTCACTTGTGGATCTTGTAATTTAAGCATTCGATGCTGGTACCAAGAGGGCTCCCGCACAGTAAGTTCAAATCCAAGTTCTTCAAGGGTTGGAACATAACTTTTTTCGTCTTCGGGGGTTGCTACAATCAAGTCAATGTCGATAACAGGCTTAGCCTCTAAGCCAGGAACGGCTGTTGAACCTACATGAGCAATCTTAAGCGCTTTATCACGTAGAGCATCACAAATATATTTTTGCTGTTGCCGATAGATTTCTGGCCACTTCAGGTCATAAGGAACAACTTGAATTAGACGAGGAACAGGCTTTCCTTTCACCCAAGGGTTTTCAGTTAGGTCACCTTCACTAAAGTGCATAATCTGCCGTTTATAATCTGCTAAAGAAAGGGCCACTGTTCGCTCCTATATAATTCATATGTAGCAGCAAATAATAAAGTAAATTTTTATTGCGATCGCGCTTTGTGTGCCTACAGATACAGCCAATTTTAACTCGCGAATTTTTTCGAGGCGGCAACGCAAAAAATAATGCCACAAGTTGATGTAATCATTAAAGAATTGACGGTCTCATCAAGCAGCCAAGCTAAAAGTAGTAAGCCAATAAAGGGTTGTAATAGTTGTAATTGCCCCACACCTGCAATACCTCCTTCTGCAAGTCCTCGATACCAAAAAAAGAACCCTAATAACATGCTAAAGAAAGAGACGTATACTAAACCTAGCCAAGCCTTTGTTGATACGTTTGCGAGGTTAGTTGGCCATAAAATCACACACAGCACTAGCTTGAAAATATAGAAAAAATAATCCGAATAACGACATGGAACGCACCAGCGCTTACAACAGCGATTATTTGTGATTGGTTAATGAAAGGTGAAGTTGCAAAAATTGAACGTAATAAGCGGCAAGATGCAAGAAATAGGCAAAAAATTGTCCAACAAGTATTTGGCGATTTTCCCTATATTGCTCATCCTAATAGCTATTTTATTTGGGTACCATTACCTGAAGGTTTGCGTTCCGAATCGGTTATTCGTCAACTCAATAAACGTAATATTGCGGTGAGTCGTGCTGAGTCTTATTCGACATCAAACGCTGTGCCACAGGCCATACGTGTGGCTGTGAGTACGGTTTCTTATGATGATCTAGCCGCTGCATTAGATACTATCAAGTCAGTAATATTGTATATGGTAGATCTGGAATAGAGCACAAAAAAATTAATACTTTTTATTATGTTAGCGTTTAATTAAGATATTCAATTAACATTAAAAGAGGGCAATTATGTTAAAACACCTCGTCGAGATTGCGAAACGATATGCGAAGCCAGCGACATTTAATGGGTACATCGAAAGTGGGCATGTTGCTGCTGCATTAGAAACCGATGATGGCAATATTTATAGTGGCGTGAGCATCGATTCCGCATGTTCACTGGGGTTCTGCGCAGAGCATGCTGCCGTTGCAGATATGCTAAAAGAAGGGCGTTCAGTGATTAAGGCGATTGTTGCTGTTGATGCATCAGGTTGTATCGTGCCACCTTGTGGCCGCTGTCGTGAATTACTTAGTCAGCTATCAGATAAAAACAAAGAGACAATCGTTGGTGTTGATGATAATACCCAAGTGACCCTTGCTGAACTCATGCCATATGACTGGAAAACATCACGTTGTTGAACACCGAGAAGAGTCATCATCAAATGAATAATGAGATTAAACACTTTACTGCAACGGCAATGATCCGTAATGAAAAAGGGGAGTTTTTACTGCATGAACACCCTAAACTAGGTTTTTGGTTACCGCCTGGGGGGCATATTGAAGAAAATGAAGAACCGCAAGATGCGTTATATCGCGAAGTATTAGAAGAAACGGGGCTTCATTGCAATATTATTAGTTGTGGATATCCCTTTAAGACCTCAGTTGTTGCTTCATCTCATACGCAATCATTATCATTACCGATGGCCATTCTCAAGGAATTTATCGCGGATAAGAAAAAAGGTGACCATTGGCATATCGATATGGTGTATTTATGTGAATTAATTTCACCTGAGCAGCCACCTTTTTCACCGTTTAGTTGGGTGCCTTTTCAACAACTCGCGCAATTAAATATGCCTAAAGATGTTATTGAACTGGCACAAATGGCAAATGAATATTATCAGGGGCTCAATAAGGCTTAATTGTTATTGAAAAAGAGCAAAGAAAAACCAAGTAAGACTAGCAAGGTGCCAATGGTTTTATCCATGACTGATTGATAACTCAATACTTTATTACGTACTGAAGGGGTGGCAAAAAATAGTGCGATTAAGCTAAACCAAACTAAGTGCACCAATGAAATAAACACCCCATAACCTAAGTTGAGCCAAACAGAGTTCCCGACTTGGATAACTTGACTATAAACGGAAACAACAAAAAACATGGTTTTGGGGTTTAGGGCATTGGTTAAAAAGCCTGTTTTAAATGCATTAAATTTAGATATTGGCTGTGTGTTGACACTATCAGCGGTTATTTTTGTTTTGTTGGTGAATGACTTAAAGCCGATATAAACCAAATAACAAACACCGATTAACTTAACGGCTAAAAATAATGCACTTGAGCTCATAATAATTAGCGTAATACCGAAAATTGTATAAAATACATGTACTTGAACGCCAGTTGCAATGCCAAAAGCACATAATAATCCTGTCTTTATGCCGTAGGTATAACTCTGCCGAGTTACCATCGCAAAATCAGGCCCTGGACTGATCACGGCAAGGATTGTTATTGTTGCTACTGCAAGGATTTCATTCATTTAAGTTTCCTAAAGAGTTATAAAAACTAACAGTTACAACCATGAATATGGTTGTAATGATCTATTTAATGTTTTTATTATCAATATATTGAATAAAGTTAAAAAGCGATTTATCCTGACTGAAATCTGTCACTTTTCGTTACCAATATGAAATTGCCGCCGTTATCGACCTTACGCTTCTTTGATGCCGCAGCTAAAGCGGGTAGCTTTGTTAAAGCTGCACAAGAATTAAATGTCACTCACAGTGCTATCAGCCGCCAAATCCGCCTATTGGAAGAACACCTTGGTGTGGCGTTATTTGAGCGGCGAAATCGTGCTGTTTTCTTAACAGCTGCAGGCCAACTTCTTTTACAGACGACCAGTAGCTTATTTGAGCAGTTAAGCGCGACAGTTGAGCAAATCAAGACAAATGCCACGCCTGACGTAGTGAGTGTGTCTTGTGAACCAACGATTGCCATGAAGTGGCTAATTCCTCGTTTAACTGATTTTTATCAACGGTATCCCCATATCACTGTTCACCTTGTTGCTGCTGGTGGCTCTATTGATTTTGCGAAGACCCATGTTGACCTTGCTTTAAGGCGCAATGATTTTGTATGGGGAGGACAAATATATGCTACCAAGGTATGTTCAGAGCAAATGGGGATAGTACGACTACCTGAAAAAGAGGCTGTTAGTTTGTTACCAAACCGCCCGCTATTAACAAGTGCATCACGCCCTGAAGCGTGGGTAACATGGCAAAAAAATAGTGGTGTAGATTTAACAGGCTATAAATATGTGACCTATGAACATTTTTACCTGTGTATTCAAGCCGCTTTATCAGGACAGGGGGCTGCGTTAGTGTCTTTTCTTATGGTTACAGATGAAATTCAATCAGGGCAACTTCAAGCTCCTGAGGGCTTTATTCCTGACGGATCTGCTTATTACTTGCTCTCGCCAAAACCTATTGCAGCAGATGGCGCAGTGACAGTCTTTGTGAATTGGTTAATTGAGCAAATCAATATAAGCATCGGTTGTATTAATAATTTATAGATATTCCATCAAAAAACTAATGATTGCTCATTATTACAGCGAACCTCACTGTAATATAAAGATTTTATGACATAACTTTTGCCGTGCATGCTATATTTCTCCGTTAGGTATGGTGTATTACGTTGGAGCAGATAATGAGCAAAGTACGGGTAGGTGTAATTTTTGGTGGAAAATCGACAGAGCATGAAGTTTCTCTGCAATCAGCTAAAAATATTATTAACGGCCTTGATCGTCAGAAGTTTGACGTGTGCCTTTTGGGTATAAACAAAGAAGGTCAATGGCATGAATATAATGAAGCGGATTTTCTTATTCATGGGGATGATCCATCCCGTATTGCACTCAATACACCGAAACGTAGTATTGCACTTGTTCCAGGTAGGACGCATGAACAATTTATCTCCCTAGAAGACGCAAAACCATTGCCACAAATTGATGTTATTTTCCCTATTGTTCACGGTAATTTAGGCGAAGATGGGTCATTGCAAGGTTTATTGCGCATGGCAAATTTGCCGTTTGTAGGGCCAGGTGTTTTAGGTTCGTCGGCCTGTATGGATAAAGACGTAACTAAAAGATTACTCAGAGATGCAGGCTTAAATATTGCCCCGTTTATTACTGTACTGCAAAATAAACGTACAACAATAAAGTATGAAGTAACAGTGGAACAGCTAGGTTTACCGCTATTCATTAAACCCGCAAACCAAGGTTCATCGGTTGGCATCAGCAAAGTCAGTAACGAGGCAGAGTTTGAAGCAGCATTAGATTTTGCATTCCTGTTTGATACTAAAGTGCTTATTGAAAGCGCAGTAAAAGGGCGTGAAATTGAGTGTGCGGTATTGGGTAATGACGACCCACTCGCTAGCCCTTGTGGTGAAATAGTGTTACACGATAGTTTTTACGCATACCATACCAAGTATATTGATGAGAATGGCGCATCTGTCGTAGCCCCAGCTCAGTTAGAAAATGCGGTGAGTGAGAAAATTCGCGAGATTGCTTTATCCGCATACCAAGCATTAAATTGTAGTGGTATGTCCCGTGTTGATGTCTTTTTAACGGAAAATAATGACGTTGTTATCAACGAGATCAATACATTGCCTGGTTTTACAAATATCAGTATGTATCCGAAACTTTGGCAGCAAGGTGGTATGACGTATCAGCAATTAATTAGCCGTTTAATTGAATTAGGGATTGAAAAATTCCAACAAACGGCGATGCTAAAAACTGCGTGTGATGAAATTTAATCGCTGAGGTAAGCTATTCTCGGTAGCTTTTATGGCTACCGAGATGTGTTAACAGAACCTGAGTTATTTCAGCTGTTTGTCCTCAATTTGCGCTTTCATTTGTTGTAAAAACAAACGCGTTTCCTTTGGTGATGTGAGCCGAACAAATTGAATATGGCACAAGTTGATATTCGCCATATGTTTTAGGTTTCTTTCCTTATTTGGATAGTAAGTCTTTAGTAGCCATAGAATAATTGAGTCTCGGCTGAAAAAGGCTTTTCCCCAACGTTCTTTATTGCCAGTATTTTCCCATAGCTCTTGTCCTGAACGAATGCGCGATAATGTACGAGTAATTGACTGATAAAGGGTTCGCGGCAATGAATAATCAAGCCAAATCACCATATCGACATCTTTCCATTTGATAGGTTGAGTCCGTGTATAGTTTCCGTCAAGTACCCACCCAGAAGGCGCGTTATTCAAAGAAATGCTGAGCCTTTCTGCCAATGCTTCATCTGAGGAACCTTGCCAATTTGCGAGCCAATATAAACTATCTAATTCAATGGCAGGGACATTTAACAATAATGCTAGCTGTTGGCAAAGGGTGCTTTTACCGCTGCCGCTGGTACCGATAATATTAATCTTCATAGGATGTTGATGTCAGATATATTTGTGATAAATACGCAAAGAGAGCTGACTTAATGCTACAGACAACTGCCACCCACAGCGGATGAGTAAGTTATCCGCAACGGCTGTCGCACAAAAAATTTGGGGGTATTGTTGTTTATCAATGATCAACTCAAGTTGTTCAAATAAATACTGTCCGAGTCCCTGATTTCGTTTTTCTGGGATAACAAAAGCGGCACCGACCCATGGAAATGGCGTGTTATCAGGTAAAAATTTGTAATTTTTCAAGGCAATAAAACCACAAGGTTTATTTGCCTCAAAGGCGATAATCCCCATACCCGTTCCTTCACGATGGCGATAAGTGGCGATATCTTGCCAAACATCACCTTTTCCTAGTGGACCATAGTGGGAAGGCCACTCCTGAAGGAACCATTGTGCAATTAATGGCTCCAATTCAGGTATATCGTGTAAATAACACCAGTGACGTAGGTTATTTACACCAGACATAATTGATATAGCGGAATAAGGGCTCAAAACCAAACTTTTTATACAAATCAAACCCCGCTTCAGAGGCATCAAGGAAGCAGTGTTCAACACCTTGCTGACGGCAAAATGCTAACGCGTAATCAATGAGCTGTGATGCGTAGCCATTACCTTGGTGGCTTGGTTCTGTACCTATGTCATCGAAACGAGCAAGCGTTCCTTCAATTGTTACGGTCATAGACGTAGCCGGCTCGCCATCGACAAGTAACACTAGGTGAAATTGTGGAGCGCCTTGTTGTAGGGCATCTTCGTGATAACGCACATACTCTTTAATGACTTGGTCGTGCTCTTCCGACAGGTAAAATGCAGAAACTAGCGGCTTTGCCCACAATGACAAATCGTGATTAGCTAAGACAATATCCACTTGGTTATCAGGTAGTTCAACCTTATTTTGTTTCGCTAGAGTTAATGCCATGGCAGTCGTTACGCTGTCACGTTTGTAACCTAATGATTCAGCTTCGTTAACCACCTGAGGGAGCATTTCTTCAGGGATCACTAAAGTGTGATTTTTCTTTTGCGACACAAACAGATTGTGTGCTTGCATAAATGCGTGACTGGTGGAGTCAGGTTGCAAATAGATAAAGTTAAACGCTGGCGAATTAAGCGGCGTTAAATAGCAAATGGTGTGTTGTGCAATCTGGATACTATGTTCACAAATAGATGTCCAAAACGTTTTTTCAATCGATTGATAATGTCTTAAATAGTACAACGGAATATTCATTTGTCAGTTACCTGATGCAAAACGAGTTAATCGATATGGGCCAAGTGCAGTGTGTTCTATTCCATGCAAAATTTCATCTTGAGCCAATTGGCATATCAACGGCGCTAGTGTAATCGCAGCGTGCATACTGATAATATATAAACCTTCGAAATCAGCAACTTTTCCGGCAATTGGCATCTCATCTTTTGGCATGGGTCTCATTCCGATGAAAGTTTTTTCAAGATTTAACGTATCACTACCTATAAATGAATTTTTGATAACGGTTAGGGCATTTTGTGCGATACAGTCTGCGCTATGTTCTGGGCGATCACTCAGGTAATCCTCTGCACACAGTATTTTACCTGTAGAAGCAGGACGTAACTCCATTTCAGGAGTTGAAATAATATGCTGCACTAACGGTTTTTCATCTGGCGCATTAATGTGCACAATAATTGACGGTGAAGCACTCACAGGTAACTTAACCCCAATTGAGCCAATGAGCGCAGTGGCATCAATACCCGCTGTTATCACCGTTTGGTCGGCTAAAAATGTACCATGATCTGTGATCACACCTAAAATACGCTGACCTTCTTGAACAAGTGAGAGTACTTCATGTTGGGGTAAATAGATTATACCTTGATCAATGGCTAACTTTAGTAAGGTTTGAGTCGCATAAACAGGGTCAACGCTCCCTTCATCAGGGCAAAAAGCAGCAAGCGTCGGGAGTGTACATAAATTCGGCTCCATCTTTTGTAATGCATTTTTATTTAGTGCTTTGACGTTAAAATGATTTTTCTGATGCTCATCAATAAAAGATGCTGTCGCTGTTTCGTTATCTTGCCAACTAATTGCACCTGACCACTGGATGTTTAGCTGGCCCTGTGTGTGCTCGTCAAGAGAGCGCCATTGCGCAAGTGCTTGCTTGCGAAGTTGACTGTAAGCGTCAGGGCGGCCATAAGACACATTAAGCCAAGCAAAGGCGTGTTGGGTAACACCTTGGCTTGCGTGTTTTTTGTCTAATAAGATAATGCGTTGATTTGTATGTTTTGATAAATACCATGCTAAGGTGGTGCCGACAAAGCCCGCACCCACGATAATAATTGTATTTTTAGTTGTCGAATCCATGGGTTACCTGTGTCAAAGTATTAATTACAATAGCTATCTTAATGTGTTATTGCATTTATATACACAAAACATTGTTAGCTAGCGCATTATTATTCCCATAGTAAATATGGTAGTAACGACGTCAGAGGAAAAAATGAAGTATATTTTTGAGCAAGTGAATGTTTTTTCAGCCAGTAAACTGGATGGTAACCCATTAGCCGTTGTTGTTGGGGCGGATAACCTAACAGATGCACAAATGAATAAATTCGCAAAATGGACCAATTTAAGCGAAACCGTTTTTCTATTGCAGCCAACAAAACCCGAAGCAGATTATCGTGTGAGAATTTTTACGGTAGAAGGTGAGTTACCGTTTGCAGGGCACCCGACTTTAGGGAGTTGTTTTGTGTGGCAGCAAACCTATGGGCAGCAGCAGAAAACATCGATAGTTCAAGAATGCAAAGCAGGGTTAATCGCAATTAAAATGGTGGATGGCCGGTTGGCATTTAAGGCACCACCACTTATCCGTAGTGGTGAAATTGCTCAAAATGAAAAAATAAAGGTATTTAAAGGGTTGGGGATCACCGAAGATGATGTTGTTGACAGTAATTGGGTAGATAACGGCCCAGGTTGGATGGGGATTCAGCTTAAGTCAGTGGACACACTCTTAAATATTAAGCCTGATTATTTTCAACTGAAGGGCTATGATATCGGCTTGTGTGCGATTTACCCTGAAGGTAAAGATAAACAGCTCGAAGTCAGAGTTTTTTGTGGTACCAGTTCAGTAGAAGACCCCGTGACAGGAAGCTTTAACGCGGGTGCGGCACAATGGTTAATCCCTCAAGGAAAACTCCCAAAACAGTATACTGTTGGCCAAGGGCAGTGTGTTTATGGCGAAGGGCGAGTGTATGTGAGTGCAGATGATGACGGAATTTGGATTGCTGGTGATGTAATTAACTGCATCAGTGGGACGATTGAACTCTAATTATTTGGTTATCATAAGGTTGCCATTCATTAGCAACCTTATGATATTCATTAGACTAAACGCGGATAAAACGGGTAACAAATGCAATAAATACTAATAATACAGAAATCATTAAAAGGGCAGTCGCTAGTGTTAATTGGAATGCGACAAAGCCAATTACTGCAGGTCCCGCTAAGATCCCTAAGTAACCCAATGTCGAAATCGCAGGTACAGCCAAGGCTTCTGGCATCGTGTTTTGTTTACCCGCTGCAGAAAACATCACAGGAACGATATTCGATGAACCAGCTCCCACTAAAGCAAAACCAATAATTGCAAGGGTTAAATAAGGGGAAATAACTGCGATTACGAAACCAAGGCAAGCTAGGAGTGCACCTAGAAAGACTACACGAGCTGAACCGACCCGCATCACTATTTTGTCACCCAGTAACCGGCCAATCGTCATTGTTGTAGCAAAAGCAGCAAAACCCAAACCACCTAAGGTTTCTTTAAGACCATGGTGTTCGATTAAAAATACGGCCCCCCAATCTAGCACAGCCCCTTCGGCAAGGAACACAGCAAAACAGACGATACCAATCACCAATACAATCCCTTTAGGGATAGCAATAAGCGGGCCTGTTGGGGCATTCGCATACGTAATTAAGCCGTTATAACAGATGGCTAATAAAACTAACGCAATAACAGAAACAAAAATAGACGCTAAGGTCGCGGATACCCCTAAGAGCAGAACTAAGCTCATAATACCTGCACCCGCAATCCCCCCGACACTGTAGAATCCATGAAAGCCCGACATAATAGGCTTATCTGAGGACTTTTCCACAATGACGGCTTGCACATTCATCGCACAATCGGTCAAGCCAATAAAAATACCGAATAATAATAAGCCTGCCACCAGAAAAATGATGCTAGAAAGTGACGATAAAACAGGAAAAAGCAAACAAAAACCAATAGTTGCGATAACCATCAAGCGGCGACAACCATATTTGGCGGCTAATGCCCCTGTCACTGGCATGGCAACAAGTGCACCACCACCAAAGCAAAGTAGTAACATGCCAAGTGTTGCATCATTTGCTCCTGTATTGACTTTGACATAGGGGACGATAGCCGCCCATGCTGCGGTAACAAAACCAGCGATAAAAAAGATAATGCGCGTGGAAATTTGCTCCCTTTTCGCAGATGCTAAGTGAACAGTGGTATTAACATGTTGAGTAGATTGCATTTTTTATAATACTTTTTTAAATGATAAATTAACTACCTGAATTTAGGATAGTCAGAACGCGCTCATGAAGGATTGGGCAACCCGTTGCGACGACAGCCCCGCCAGATTCTGCACGTTTTCCCTCAAGTGTGGTAACGACTCCACCCGCACGCTCTATAATAGGGATTAATGGAACAATATCATAAGGTTCCAGTGCGAATTCAACACAAATATCAATTCTTCCTGCTGCAAGCATTGCCATCCCATAGCACTCTCCACCATAGCGGGTCATTAAAACACGTTCATCGAGCGCCTTAAAGTGAATATCAGGTCGAGATAATATTGGTTCTGGGGACGTCGTATGTAATATAGCCTGTTCTAATTTAACGTTTTTTCGAGTAGCTAAACGAGAATGTCCATGCGGGCTACTCGTCCAACTGCCATGTCTATCTGCCCAAAAGCGTTCCCCAATATAAGGTTGGCTCATCATGCCCATCACGGCTTTTCCCTGTTCAGTCAGGCCGATTAAGTTAGCCCAAAGTGGAATACCACATAAAAAAGGGCGAGTACCGTCTATCGGGTCGAGTACCCATTGAATGTCACCATCCCCTGAAATTCCATACTCTTCACCCATGATAGAGTGATTTGGATAGGTTTTAGTGATGTGTTCGCGCATGGCTTTCTCAGCCAACTTGTCTGCTTGCGTGACAGGGTCAAAACGATAATTAGCCTTTGTCTTGTTTTCAACCACACTGAGCTCATTAGTGCGGTAATAATCGAGAGAGATTTTCCCCGCAATATTTGCGAGTTCATGTAAAAAGAAGCTGTCAGGTAGCGGTAAGTTGTTCATATCTTCTTCCTTATTACGTTGTAAAGAGGGATTGACATAATTTTGTGCTCGATTATGATCACTTTAAAATAATTAAGAGGTACTATATGCTCGATTATGCAGCTTTTCCAGAGCAAAGACAAAATAAAATTCGCCAATTGTTACGTGAGCAAGGGCGAGTAATTTGTACTATCCTTGCCCGTAATATGCAGGTTTCTGAACATACAATTCGTAGGGATTTAAATGAATTAGCTCAAGAGGGCGTTTGTCGTCGAGTACATGGCGGAGCGGTGAGTATGCTTGATGAATTAGGCTCGTTCGAGCAAAGAATCGAGCAAAATCAAGCGGAGAAAATTAAAATTGCACAGGCCTGTAGCTTGTTAATTAAACAAGGGGCGTGTGTATTTATTGATACAGGCTCAACGAATCTAGAAATTGCACGCAATTTACCCGCGCATATTGCGTTTACCGTGGTGACAAACTCTCCCGCCATTGCAATTGAATCAATGAAAAGGCCGCTTTGCGAAGTGATTTTAATTGGTGGGAAATTAAATCGTGAAATTGGTGCCAGCATTGATACATCGGCAGTTAACCAAATTGCTCATATTCATTTTGACCAATGTTTTATTGGTGGCTGCGCTTTAGATCCACAGATGGGGGTGACTATTTTTGACTATGAGGAAGCTGAGTTAAAAAAAACACTCATTGAGCGTAGTAACCAAGTCATTATGGGGGTTACTGCAGATAAGTTACCAGGTGTTGCCCGCTACACAATTGCAAACTGCGATCAAATATCTATTTTGGTAATGGATAAGAATTTGAACTCAAATATCGTTGAATTATTTGCAGAGACTTCACTAAAAATAGTGATGACAGATTAACAAGTGGAGCATGATAAGAACCAACCTAATAACCTTATTTTATATAATGGCGAATAAAAATAACTCATGGTTTCTCTATGACAATTAAACTGACTGTACTTTTAACTTCTTTTTGTTCATTTAGTGTACTTGCTGCACCTAGCTCATATCAAAAACAAACCTTACTCAATGATGGTAAAGAAATTCATTATTACGTTATTCAAAAAGGTGATAACAAATCGCAAGATTTGCTAGTTTTATTGCAGGGTTCAGATTGCAAAAGCGTGGTAAATAACCCCAATATGGTTAAAAACTTTGGTGCAGTTTTTCCCAGAAACGATATTTTATTAGTTGAGAAAACAGGGTTGAATAGTTTAGTCGGCGCAGACGGTGAAGAAGCGTCAGAAGAAGATTGCCCTGTAGAATATATGTCTCAAGATTCTCCTCTTGAGCGAGCGGATAATTATGTGGCGGTATTAAAACAACTCAAAAAAGATTATCAACATATTATCTTATTAGGGGGTAGTGAAGGGGCGTTAGTCACGCATTTAATTGCAGCTAAAGGCGACTTTATTTCGGCATCCATTGCGCTAAATGTGGGTGGGCAATATTTTATCGATGATGTGCTTTATAGCATTAAAAATAATACGCCAAAGGAAGATGTCGCTAATTCATTAGAGGGCTTTAATCAATTTGCGCAGGCGGCAAAGCATAAACAATTAAATGATGACCAGTTTGTCAGTGGTCATGGGCCACGCTGGTGGTATGAAATGCTGACGATTGATAACTTGAAATTAGTGCAGGCAATTAAAACGCCGCATTTGGTTATTCAAACTATGGCAGACACGAATGTCGATGCCTACAGCACAGAAAGAATGATGAGCCAAACGAATAACCCATCAGTTAATTTTAAAAAATATGAAAAACTTGATCACTTCTTTAAGGATAATAAAGGGCAATTGCACACAGAGATGATTGTGAAAGATATTCAAAATTGGTACAGCAATGCTGGATTAAAATAGATAATGAAATATAAGGTTTGTATCTGTGGATATACTGGGTTTTATAGTGACGTTGCTTCCAATCATTGTTTCCCCAGGGGCAAGCTTTGCAATTGCGCTGAATAGTACATTAACTCAAGGAATGAAAGGGCTACTTGTTCCAATCATTGGGACTGGGTTAGGGATATTGACTCATGGCTTATTAGTTGGTATTGGTCTATCAAAAATTCTAGCCTCTTATCCATGGGCAATGCGTTCAATCGGTATTTTAGGAACATTATATTTAGTTTATTTGTCTATCACATTAATTAACACAGGTTTAAAAGTAGGTAAAAGTGCAGCAAATAATGTGATAAGGACAGTTACGGTTAAAGATGCGTATTTAGCCAATCTACTTAATCCCAAGGCAATTGTTTTATATTTAGTGGTGGTATCAAACTTTGTTGGCACAGACCCTTCTCTAATCAGTTTTCTGGTTTTATCTAGTATACATGTATTGATGATGGCGGCTTGGTTGGCGGTATCATGTGGAAGCCTTATTATCTTTTCCTCATCAATTCAAATTAATACACTGAGAAAATATATTAATATTGGTGGTGGTATATTGCTGTTACTGATTACACTCACGCCGTATTTATTTTAAATAGCATGTACCTTTATGGCTCAGGTACACGCTAAATATTTATTCCGCAATAAAACTTAAGTAGCTAAAAATAGGCTCAAAACCCAGTTTTTTGTAGATTGAAAGCCCGTCTGATGATGCCTCTAATACGCACTGTTCAAGACCTTTCTGGTTGCAAACTGCTAATGCGTGTTTGATAAGTATTGTCGCAAATCCTTTTCCCTGAAATTGAATATCAGTGCCAATATCATCCAACCGTGCAGTTTTATCATTTACTGTTACAGTTAAGGTAGATACAGGTTGCTCACCAGAAAATAAGACAAAATGCATCATATTGGTTTGTTTGTCTAATGCCCTTTGGTGGTAACGAATATATTCATTAATGACGATGTCGTCCTCTTCCTCATCATCGGAATCTGCAGGAAATGCGGTAATCAACGGCTGTGCCCAATCACTCAACCGTTCATTACATTGCTCAATTCGGTAGCCAGTCTCAATTGATGGTGGCTCCTTAAATAAAGACAGTGCGGACTTTGGTAAAATCATTGCTGTAGACTCGCCATCTGCAATGAAACCTCGCTTCTCAATTTCTTGCTCAAATTGGGTCAGTTCGTCTTGATGAACAACTAATATATAAGGTTTAGATTGTTGCTTAAATGTATTTTCTGCCTTTTCAAATTCGCTAAGATTAGTACCTTGATGCAGGTATATAAAATTGAAAATAGGTAAATTGAGTTCAGAAAAATAGCTAATAGTATTTTCACTAATCTTTAAAGTGTCGGAACAAATAGCAGACCAAAAATGTTCTTCTTGTTGGTAAAATAAGGTTTCGTTATTATTCATTATTGATATCCAGTTTGTTTTTAATTATGTTCAGACATAATTGTATAGAAAGCCTTGCTCCAACAGTAGAGTAAAGGCAAGCCACAGCACGAAAACAACCATTTGGTTGCATTTTGGCGATGTTATAAGAAAATGTGTTTTCAATAGGTCTTTTAATAAAATTTAGGGAAAAATTATGAATGATGCACCAGATACAATTACGTTTTTTGAGCGATTACTGCCATTGGTGGTATCTGGAAAAAAGGTAATCACAATCCGTGATAAAAGTGAAAGCCATTACGTACCAAACACAACCGTTAAGGTATATGCGCTTGAGACAGGGAAATATTATACCGAAATTGAAATACTCTCTGTTGAGCCTATTTTCTACGATGATATTTCTGAGTACCATGCAGAACAAGAAGCAATGACATTAGATACATTGAAAAAGCTCATTAAAGAAATTTATCCGACAGAGCAATCTTTATATGTGATTACCTATCGGTTATTAAATTAACCATACGTTTTTTTAGCAATTTGAATAAAAGCCTTTGTCGCGGGTGACAGTTGGCTTTTATCATTAACAGCAAAGGCGATATTGCGTTTAACTGGCGGGTCTAGTGGCTTTACAACAATATTTTGAATGTAATCTGGAATTGCAAGCTGTGCAACAATTGAAACAGCATCACCGCGAGCAACTAAAGCAAATGTACTAAGTAATTGCCGCGTTTTAAATTGGATTCTTGGTGTCAGCTTTTGTGCATGAAATAAATCTAACACGAGTTTCCCAGACCCTGCCTGCGTTAAATTAAAAGGGTATTTGCACAATTCTTTCAATGAAATACTTGGTAGGTTTGTCAATGGATGATTTTGAGGGAGAATTGCCACCATTTGGTCGTCTTTTACTTTAAAAGTATCAAACCGTTCATCAGGTAACACAACTACACCGATATCAATACGCTTTTCTTGTAACCACTGAGCGACAGTTTCGTCATCACCTTCATCAACCACAATATTAATCAGCGGGTATTTTTGGCGAAATTGGGCTAAAAGTGGTGGCAATAAGTTTAATGATGATCCAGGGCCAAAAGAACCAATCCGTAAAACACCTGCTTGTAAACCATTGGATGCAAGAGCTTCTTGTTTTATAGCTTCTTGGATATTTAGCATATGGTGAGAATGCAATAACAGTGTTTTACCTATTTCAGTTAATGTTGTTTGATTTTGCTCACGAGTGAATAGCATAACATTGAGATCTTTCTCTAAGGATTTTATCGCGTGAGAAACGGCGGACTGGGAAATATTTAGTTTCATTGCCGCTAAAGTAAAACTTCTTAATTCAGCTACGATGGTAAAGATTTCAAGTTGCGTTAATGTCATGAGTAAACACTCATTAGTTTATGATGTTAGATTAGGGTTAGCTTATCAGTGGGAAAGAAATTAACAAGATTTATCTTTATCGCTGAGAGAACAAAATGCAAAACACAGTAACGATAGCAAAAAAGCGCTCACTAAATATTATTGTCATTCAAATGGTGTTTGTTTCAGTTATTTGGGGAGGTACATTTATTGCGGGTAGAGTTATCCAACCTGAGATCTCCCCTTTATTGTCTGCAACATTACGTTTTCTTTTTGCTAGCCTTTCATTAATTTTAGTTTTGTTTATTGGCCGTATTGGTTGGAAACGCATTTCAGTGAAGCAATTTTGCCAAATTATAGTGTTGGGGGCGAGTGGGGTATTTATTTATCAAATTTTATTTTTCTATGGGTTACAAATTATTCCTGCGTCACGAGCCGCTTTATTAGTCGCAATTAACCCTGCAATGATTGCATTAATTTCATTTATTCTATGGAAAGAGAAAATTTCAATTAAAAAAGGCATTGGAATCAGTTTTTGCGTAATAGGTGCAATTATCTTATTGTCTGATAAAACACCAGACTCAGATGGGGTTGTGGTCAGTAGCGGTGATTTAGCTATTTTAGGTTGTGTGATTAGCTGGGGGATATATACCGTCGCAGGTAAAAACGTTATCCAAGAAATAGGGGCATTACATACTGTGACTTATGCGGTTTTGTTTGGCACTATCTTATTAGTCCTTACATCTGTTTATACACAAGAAATGAATTTTGGGGCGCAGTCTTTGTTATCTGTGGGCGACTTAATCAGTTTAAGTTATTTAGGTGTCTTAGGGTCGGCTATTGCTTATGTATGGTATTACCAAGGTGTTGCACAGCTAGGGGCTGCGGGAGCAGGATCATTCATTGCGCTTAATCCGTTAAGTGCTGTTATTATTGGTACGCTTTTTCTTAATGAAAAAATGAGTTCAATGATTATCATTGGTGGGGTATTCATCATACTGGGGATAATGATAACGAATAAGAAACAGTAAAAACTGAGTTGCTCGCCAGTATGTGTAGAGCAACTGATTTTATATTCTAAACTAAAGAGTTTTGTACATAATGTACTCAAGGGTTTGTTGGGATTTACTTTTAAATAAAATTTCCTTGAAGATTTGCAGCCCATTCGATTGGTATAACTGGATTGCCCGAGAATTACTGGCAAGCACATCTAACCAGAGTGCATTAGAGCCTTTATTTATGGCTATATTTTCAATCAGTTTGAAGGTTAATTTCCCATAACCTTTTCCTGTCGCTGAGGGTAAAAAATAGAGTTTATTTAATAACGTTCCAACGACTTGAGTATCGGGTATTTTTTCTTGATGTGTGAGCTTCACTAACCCTATAGGAAACTCGGATTCAATAACATACCACTCTATGTTTGTCTGGCTAATATCATGGATGATTTTATCAGCACTGTATTCCTGATTTAAGTATTCAAATAACTCATCTTTATTATTCCAGAGCACCGCAAAATGGTGCATATAGCTTTGCATACCAATTTCATGGAGGGTTAATATATCTTGTTTACTGGCTAATTTGAGTGTGATAGGCATTGGTGTCATTGCGCTGTCTCTATGTCTACTAGGTGGATTGATATCCATTAATAAAAATGAGCTTATCAGAGGATTTTTGATACAAAGAATATAATGAAAATATTAGGTAAAAGAAAAGGGCAAAAATGCCCTTGGGGATAAACTGGAGCGATTAAATTGTTTGGCTAATATCTGCATAAGCAAACAAGGCTTGTGCACCGCCAGTATGAACAAACAACACAGGTGTTTTTTCGGCTGAGTTTTCTAAATAGTCAATTAAACCCGCCATAGCTTTTCCAGTATATACAGGGTCCAGTAATATGCCTTCTTGCTGAGCAAGAAGTGCAATCGCTGCAAGACCTTGCTGGTTAGGCATCCCGTACATGGGAGCAAAAAAGCTATCCCATAAAATGACGTCAGGCACTTGATTCAAGGCTAATAGCTGGGCTAATTCATTCTGTAGCTTTTCAACTTTAGGGGCTTGGTCTTGCTGCTTTCTTGAGACTGTCACTCCAATGACTTGGCTTCGAGGTAACAATTCTTTTAATCCAATAGCAAGACCTGCATGTGTGCCAGCACTACCTGAGGCAACGATGACTTTATCAAACTCAATATTTTCTGGTTTCTGCCCAGCAATTTCTACTGCACATTGAATATAACCTAATGCGCCTAAAGCATTAGAGCCACCAACAGGCACAATATAGGCATCACGAAGTGACTGTGATGTAATGAGTTCTTCCATTTGGGCTTGTGGATCAGTTAATTCATCGCACATAACACAGCGCGCACCAAATAAATCCGTCAATAACTTATTACCATTATGCAGGAAATTTGTGTCATTGCTTTGAATTGGATTTTCTAATAAGGCCACACATTCCAAACCATACATAGCAGCAACTGCCGCGGTTTGTCTAACGTGGTTTGATTGAATTGCACCCGCAGTAACAATAATCTTTGCATTTTTTGCTAGTGCATCTGCCATAAGAAATTCAAGCTTACGTAATTTATTCCCACCCATAGCGAGAGGGGTCATGTCATCACGCTTAATATAAATTTCACGGCCAAACCTTTTCGACAAGTTATCAAGACGATGAAGTGGCGTTGAGGTTTTTAATAAATCAACTTTTTCAAATTGGCGTAGTGTTTGTTGAATTGACATCTAAATTTCCGTGTAATTAGTGGGTAAAACCAAGATAAAGGTAAATAGCAAGCACGACACTGGCCGTCACTAATGCATAAGGCATTTGTGTGCGAATATGTTCAATATGCTCACAATCTGTTGCCATCGAAGCCACAATAGCATCTGCAGAAATAGGCGACGTCATATCACCAAATATTGAGCCTGAAATCGCAGCGCCAATCATATACTCTACAGGCATTCCTACAGATAAGCCTAATTGCACACCAATTGGGATCATAATTGCAAATGTTCCCCACGATGTACCTGTTGCTAACGACATAATTGCGCTAATAATAAAAATAAAGCCAATGGAAAAACCAGGTGCCATTACCCCTTGGGTAACTTCAGCAATATAAGCACCTGTATTGAGTTCAGCAGAAACATCGCCCATTAAGAATGCCAAAATCATAATAGAGCTTATTTTTAGCATGTTGGCATAACCAATAAATAACTCTTTAAAAAAACTATCGATATTTAATAGACGACGACCAATGAACCAACAAAATGACACAGTAGTACCAAACATTACTCCCCAGTAAACAGAGGTTGAGCCACTACCTTTACTGAAATCGCCATCACCAGTGATATAAAGAGCGATAGGCACCATTAATACAGTGGATAAAATAGGAATAAAGAAATTTAGCGAAGAGTGAGCATTTGGATGATTGATAATCTCTTCTTCATTGTCTTGAACATTAGATGTTGAAATATTTCCAGCAATAAACGCTTGTTGATACTTGTCTTCCGCTTTTTTCATCGGTCCCCATGAAAAATTCGTGAAGACATAGATTAAAATCGTACCGAGGGATAACCAAGCCATCAGGTTATAACCAATAGAGGTAATTAAAATATCAAAAGGCTCACCTGTAATTAACCCTTGTGAAATTTGTACGCCAATTAATCCCATGATAACGGCTCCCCAGCCATTAATAATGGCGGAAGAACAAACCGAAACGCATGCAGTTTGAATTAGATAAGACATTTTTTCTGGTGCGACGCCATATTGACGTGCCAAATTTTTGGTAGAAGCACCTGCAACTAATTGGTTAATGGAGCTTTCAATAAATATGAGGGAGGTAATCACAATAGCCAGTAATTGTGTTGCTGTACGGTTTTTGATTAACCGAGTTTTATTTGTCAATAATTGAACGAGGGCTCTAACACCCCCAGTAACAACAACCAACCGCATAATTCCACCAATCATCACCATAAAAACAATAGTGCGAGTATTTCCTGCGGATGAAAAGGTGTTAATAATACCATCAACGGTGCCTTTAACACCTAAAAGAACGTTGTGATCATTAATAACCGTAAAACCTACAAGTATTCCTAACATTAGGGAAAGCATTACTTGGCGGGTGAGTATTGCCAATATAATTGTCACAATAGGGGTGATTACTGTCCAAATACCATAGTCGTGCATGTGTTTACCTGTTAATCCTATATAAAAATTTAAATTTTTGACTTTATAATTATCGAAAAATCATAGCATTAATTGGTAAAGGGTAGAATATGTTTGTGCGTTTAGAAATGTGTTGTGACAATAAAAAAGAATAAGGCATTCAGTAAGATGGCCTTATTCTCTTAAACATTACAGTAATGAAAGCCATTCTTGTTTTGTAAGTCGGCTTATTTCTTCAGTTTTTGTTTCGCCAATTAACTTAATAAATTGAGGTGCCAAGGTTTTGTAATATTTAAAACCACATTTTTCTTGTGCAATTTTTGATTGATCATTGCCTTGAAAATAGCCACACCATAGATTATCTAATTTTAGGTCTATGAATCCATGGCGAATAATTTCTTTAATAGATTCAGGTATCAATCCTTTACCCCAAAATGGTACGCCGATCCAATAGCTGACTTCAGCATCATTATCCCCTATAGGGAAATTACTTTCATGGCTTAAAGATAATCCGATTAGGCCAATTGCGCGCTTGTCTTCTTTTAAAGTAACGGCATAAACTTCATCGCGCATGAAAATCTCTTTAATAATCATACGACTTTCTTCAACGCTTTGATGTGCAGGCCAACCAGCAACTGGGCCTATTCTTTCGTCTTTTGCATAAAAATATAGATCTTCAGCATCCGTTTCTTGCCATGGACGTAAAATCAGTCGTTCTGTATAAAGTACCATCTGTTTTCCTCTTAATGATGGAAGTAATTAATGCGTGTATTTTAGGTATTAATGAGTAATATTTAAGAGGTAAAGTTGCCCATTTTAGGTACTTATGACAACCATTGTGGACTGAGGCACTGTTTGCTAAGAGGGACAAACGTGATGTTAAGCATACAAACATGTTTGATTAATATTCCAGAAGCGCTCCGCATTGGCGTGACCAATATGGATAAAATGCAGAAAAAACAATTATCTTCATCATACGTAACAGTTTGCATTTGTTTGCAAGGCTGCGCGATTTTTAATATTAATTTTAGACAGTACCGAGTACAAAAAAATGACCTGATTGTTTTATATGATGATACCTTTGCCATGCTACAAGCAAAATCACGATGTTTTAACCTTGAATATTTGTTAATTGATAAAAAACTTGCCACCTCTATTGCTTATTCGCTGCCTCAACAGTTATTTGCATTTTTTAATGACTATCCTATTATTCAAATCCCTATAGAAAAGCATGAGTTGTTTGATTATTGGAAAAAAATCATGTTTTCAATAGCGATTGAACGTGGAGAATATTGGCAATTACAATTGAAAAACCATTTGCAAAATTTGTTTTTGGAAATCAGTAATGGTGCTAAAACGATTTTAGTTAAACCTGAAAAACGAAATAGACAAGAGCAACTTTGTTGGCGTTTTTGGGGCTTAATCACACGGCATTGTAAACAGCATAAAGAGGTTAAATTTTATGCTGAAAGATTATCGATAACCCCATTTTATTTATCAAAAATTAGCCAAAGCTTTTTTAATGATCCACCAAAGGCGTTGATAGATAGACAAGTTATTTTAGAAATAAAAGCATTACTCGAGATTGGCAAATTATCAATAAAGGAAATAGCAGATGAAGTTAATTTCGAAGATACCTCGTATTTATGTCGTTACTTTAAACGGCATACAGGAATAACGCTGACAGAATTTAAAAAAGGAGTAAGGTTTAAAACGGGGAAAAGCTAGAGAGGCTCTATTTTGGTTGAATATTTCTTTATAAAATCAATAAAACACCGTAGGCGAGGTGATACCGCTTGGTTTCGGTAATAAACGGCATTAATGGGTTGGCGAATAACTACGGTTTCTTTTTCTAAAACTTGCACCAATTGACCACTGGCAAATGCGTCCATGGTTACAAAATCGGCAGAGCATAAAATTCCAGCGCCTTGCATTGCGAGGTGGAATAAGACTTCACCACTTGTCCCTGCAATATTGGGTTTAATTTTAAGTAAATCTTCATTTGCATTTTTTACGGGCCAAATATTCAGTGAGTCGGGTTGAGTAAAGCCCAGTAAACAGTGTTTTTTTAATTCGTTGCTATTTTGTGGCACACCATACTTTGCTAAATAAGCAGGGCTGGCTACTAATCGCTTTTGACTAAAACCTAATAAGGTGGCATTGAGTGATGAGTCTTTTAGTACGCCAATGCGAAAAGCCACATCAATTCGATTTTCTAATAAATTAGTGACACCTTCATAATTATGAATTTCAAGTTCAACTTGTGGGTAACGCTCATGGAATAACGGGATCAGCGGGGCAATTACATGTGTCAAAAAAGGGGTTGAGGCATCAATACGTAGCTTACCGGAAGGGATGGCTTGGCGGACAGATAGCATTTCTTCTGCCTCGTGAGCGAGATCAATAATCTCTCGCGCTTTTTGCAAAAATGCGGTGCCTTCATCACTGAGCTTGATCGAACGTGTTGTTCGGTAAAGTAACGTTGTATCCATTTTTTTTTCAAGCCTAAGTAATGCCCGGCTTACCGTTGAAATGGTCATGTTTAATTGTTCGGCAGCTGAAGTAATAGAACCAGAGTCAACGACACTGATAAAAGCTTGAAGTTCTTCAAAGGTTATTTTCATTATTGCATTTCCAGCAAAAGTTATTTTCACCTTAGCGTCTTTTTCATTGGCTTTCAATATGGAAAAATTCAGCCCATTAATAAATGTTAATAATTTATTTCAATAAGGCTGAAAAAATGAGAATTAACACTGCACTGTTGGCACTAGCAGTAGGCGCTTTTGCTATTGGAGCAACTGAATTTTCCCCAATGGGAATGTTACCTTATATTGCTGATAATATTCAGGTTGATATTCCATCCGTTGGGTCAATAGTTGTTATTTATGCCCTTGGTGTGATGATAGGTGCTCCAATCATGACATTATTACTGGTGAAGAGAAAACCGAAAGTGGCATTGGTATTCTTAATGTCTATTTTTACGGTAGGAAATTTACTTTCAGCAATGTCTCCCGATTTGGTGACCTTATCAATTTCACGTTTTATTACTAGCTTAAACCATGGTGCATTTTTTGGGTTAGGGGCCATTGTGGCCGCGAGTGTTGTTCCACCGAGTAAGCAAGCTAGTGCAATTGCAGCCATGTTTATGGGATTAACTATTGCCAATATTGGTGGTGTTCCGCTCATGACCAAATTAACCCAAGTCGTGGGATGGCGGGAGGCATTTTATTTAATCGCCGCACTTGGATTATTAACCATTGCGAGTTTAATTTGGGCTTTACCCAACAACCTTCAAGGACGAGACGTTAACGTTAAAAACGAATTACGTATTTTACGACGACCACAAGTGATGTTAGGCATGTTATCGACAGTATTAGGAGCAAGTGCAATGTTTACCCTATATACTTATATTACTCCGATGCTGATGGATTTCATCGATGCTTCCGATCAAATGATTACCATCATGTTAGTGATTATCGGTGCGGGTTTTACAATGGGTAACTATTTAGGTGGTTTATTTGCAGATAAATCATTATTCGGCACGCTGATCATCTTTTTCTTAATGTTAGCGTTAAGTATGGCAATATTCCCATTCATAGCGACTAATGCTGTTGGTGCAGGGTTAGGTTTATTGTTCTGGAGTATTTTTAGTTTTGGTATTGTCCCACCAATACAAATTTTAGTGATGAATGCAGCTACAGGTGCACAGGCGTTAGCTTCCTCCGTTAATATTGGTGCATTTAACTTAGGTAATGCGATTGGTGCAGCGATTGGTGGGGCGGTATTATCCTATGGCTATAGTTATTCAATGATTAGTTTTATGGGTACTTTCGTTGCTGTTTTAGGTATTGTTGTCATTCTTGTTATTTTTCGCAAAAAATCTGATACGAAAGTTGAGACTGAGATTGTTTGTGGCTAATCGAAAAGCAATAAACGGAAAGTCGAAATATAAGGTCTTTCTTTAATGTAGAAGAAAATCTTCAACAAATAAGAAAGGCCAAACATGAATTCAGATAAAATTTTTAGCAAAGTTGCCTATTCAAATTTATTTGCTCAAATGTCAGAGCAAATTGCTTTAGCGGTAACACCTCTTGTTGCTGTACTGATACTAAACGCCTCTGCCAGTGACACAGCTTGGCTACAAATGTTGCAGACATTGCCTTTTCTTATTGTGTCACCATTTATTGGTATTGTTGCCGATCGACATAGTGCTCGCAACCTAATGATATGCTCTGAAGCGATACGTATTGCCGTTTTAGGAATGATTTTTGCGTTATTATTTTCAAAGCTGCTTTCATTCGCATTATTAATTTTGTTTGGATTTATTGGCGCTGTTGGTACGGTAATCTACAGTGTTGCTACTTCAGCCTATATTCCAGCCGTGATCCCTAAAGACCACCTAATTAATGCGAATCGATGGATTGAACTTGCTCGAAGTTTATCTTATACGGCGGGACCTGCGCTAGGTGGTGTACTGGTTGGTTATATTGGTGCGTCATCTGCCTACAGTTTCGCCATTATTTTATCGGTGATTGCTTTAATTTTAATTTTTCAATTGCCCAAAGAGCACAAGAAAACGCTAGTTTCAACATCACTATTAAAACAATTAAAAGAAGGTGCTGACTATATTTTCCATAATCCGTATTTAAAGCCTATTTTATTGACGGCATTATTTTTTAATACAGCCTGGTTTATTATTCAGGGAGTTTTTACGGCATATGCAGTGACAGTATTACAACTTTCAGCACAGCAAATTGGTATTGCGATTTCAGTTTACGGAATAGGAATGATTGTTGGCGCACTTGGTCTACGCCACTTATCTTTGCAGTTTAGCTATGGGACTTTGGTAATATTTGGGCCTGTTTGTGGTTTATTCGGTGCGACAACCTTGCTATTTACTGTCTGGAATTCATCATTTTACTTAGTTTGCTTTGCTTATTTTTTATTTGGTGCTGGACCAATTATTTGGACGATATCCACAGTTTCATTACGCCAGTCGGTGACCCCCAATTTGCTGATTGGGCGCGTTTCTGCATTGATGTTAACGACTTCATTTGGTGCTAGGCCATTGGGGTCAGCCATAGCCGCAATTATTGCTACATTATCGGGTGTAGAATATTGTTTATGGGCAGCTGTTTTTTTCTTTGCTATCCAATTAGGGATTATTAGTCAGTCACCTGTTCGGGCATTAAAAGCCATGCCTGCAATAAGCAGCTGATGTCATAATTAAAAAGCAAGCTGCGGAGATTCTTTATGTGGCTTATCCGTCATAATGACGTTATTAAATTAGGAAAGGACATTATCATGACGATTAAAAACATATGGAAAACACCAGAACAGCGCTGGCAAGCAGTTGTTGAAAGAAATAAAACAGCGGATGGCCATTTTGTTTATGGTGTAAAAACGTCACTTATTTACAACCATCCATCTGCGGCTGGGCGCTTGCCTAAACGAGAAAATATTGAATTTTTTGATAATGAAGCCCAAGCGATTGCACAAGGTTATCGCCAAGGAAAACGACATCGTACAGAGGCAACGCAATTAACACAATTTTATAAACAGAAAATAGAAAAAGCTTGCCGTTATATTGAGCAAAATAGCCAGTCGTTAACGCTGGCCGAATTGGCAGATTATGTCGGGATCAGTCGTTACCATTTTCATCGATTATTTAAATCACAAACGGGGTTAACGCCAAAAGCTTATGCGGACGCTTTTCGGCATAAAAAATTGCAGGCTCAACTGCAAGAACAAGAGCGTATTACTGATGCAATTTATGATGCAGGGTATCAATCAAATAGCCGTTTTTATGAAACATCAACACAGCGATTAGGCATGACGCCACGAGCTTGGAAATCAGGTGGAAATGGTAGCAAAATTTATTTTGCACTTGCTTTATGTTCATTAGGAACAGTATTGGTTGCACAAAGTCTGATCGGCGTATGTGCAATTTTACTTGGGGACGATCCTGAAAAGTTACTTAATGATTTACAAGATAAATTTCCAAATGCTGAATTAATCGGTGGTGATATCAACTTCGAACAAGTTATTGCTGACGTTGTTGGTTTTATTGAAGCACCAGAGATTGGTTTTAATTTGCCGCTTGATATTCAAGGAACTGTATTCCAACAGCGTGTATGGCAAGCCTTGCGTGATATTCCTGTTGGAAAAACGGTTAGCTACAGTGATATAGCAAAAAAAATAGGGAACCCTAAAGCGGTTAGAGCAGTCGCGAGTGCATGTGGGGCAAATATGCTAGCGGTGGCTATTCCTTGCCACCGAGTGGTGAGAAATAATGGCGAACTATCAGGTTATCGCTGGGGTATCGATCGTAAACAGGCCTTATTATTAAAAGAGGCACAAGGTAGTTTAACCAGAATCAGCGAGTAACTCGATTAAAGTGCAAAGTTAATAATCGAGTTTATTAAGGAGCACCTTAATAAATTATTCATAATCGATATTAATATTTTCTTATTCTCTCATTTAGTTGTTCATAACAGAGATAAATATAATCTTTATTTATTAAAATGTGAGGTCCCCATTTTATATCCTTTAAAAATCAATTTGATAACAAGATTTTTACATGGGGGATGGCTGATTTATATTTTTTGCCCTTTATATTTTTCATATCTTTTCTTTTTGATAAACATATTTAGTTTTTTAAATAACCATAATATTGGCTGTAATAAGATAAACTTTTGGTATGGTTTACCCCTTACGTTTTTTTCATATTCCATAAGTAATCCTAATGTTCTGCTCATTTTTATTAAGAATTACATGGAGGAAAAATATAAAAAAGTGACAGATATGATTTTTTGCAAAATACAGATCAAAAGCACTAATTTTTGTATTACATTATTAATACGGGGAAAATGAAAAGGGTTTTGCTGTGTTACTGTACAAACAAATTGCACAAATGTTGCAAGAAAAAATTAAGCGCGGAGAGTTTCTTAGTGGTGAAAAGCTGCCATCAGTGAGGGACATTGGGAGAGCTCATGATGTCAGTATTACCACGGCGCAACTTGCTTATCGTGAACTTGAAAGGCTGCAGCTCATTTATGCGGTACCTAAATCTGGGTACTTTGTGATCCCCGAAAAAACGGAATCTTTATTACCGAAAGTCGCGAATTATATTCAAAAACCTGTTCAGATCGCACAATGGAATCCGACCATGGATTTTTTACGTGTTGCTGAACGAGAAGGTGTAACATCTTTGTCTTGTGCCGTGCCAAATATTGAAGATAAAAGTTTAGATCCATTGTGGCAAGAAATGACAATGGTAACACGTAGAAAGCAATCACTGACACTTGAATATGATAATTTACAAGGGCTTGCTGCATTAAGAGAACAAATTTATTTAATTTCAGATGATCGCCACCTTTTTACGCCTGATGATGTTGTCACGACAACAAGTGGCCATCAATCGTTATCTATTGCCTTGCAAGCTTGCACACAAGGGAATGATGTTGTTGCAGTCGAGTCGCCAACTTTTCCAGGGCTATTACAGACATTGTATGGTTTAGGAAGAAAAATAATTGAAATTCCTATTGATCCTGAAACAGGTATAAACCTTGAAAGGCTAGAAGAGGCTTTTGAGTGTTGGAATGTGAAAGCAGTGGTGGTGACACCAACGTGTAATAACCCGATGGGTTGTATTATGCCTGATAGTAACAAGCGGCGTTTACTCGAAATTGTTGAAAAATATCAAGGAACCGTCATTGAAAATGATTGTTTAGCGAGTTTGGCGTATCAATACCCACGGCCGTCAACGATTCAATCACTGGATCGAAATGGGCATGTAATTTTATGCAGTTCATTTTCGAAAACGGTTGCTCCAGGAACACGTACTGGTTGGATAATTCCAGGTAAATATAAAGAAAAAGTTTTGCATTTAAAATACTTATCCCATTGTTCTGGTGAAATTTTTATGCAACAAGTGATGGCTAATTTCCTAAAGGAAGGGCATTATTTTTTGCATTTACGCCGAATGCGTCAACATTATAGTGAGCTTCAGTGCCAATATAAGGAATTAGTGGAAACACATTTCCCTGCAAATACCCGAATATCGAGGCCACAAGGCGGTTTTTCACTTTGGGTGGAACATTTACCCGTAGATAACCGTAAATTACGGGATATTTTGCATCGCAATAAAGTCACAGTATTAACAGGAGAACATTTTTCTACAGGTGACTGCTTTTCTAACCATTTGAGGGTGAATTATGCGCTACCTTTGATCGCGAGGAGGCGAAATGCGATTAAAATTTTGGGTGAGGCATTAAAGGTCACAAGTGTATAATTTGGTGCTCCCCCCTATGACTTAAACTTATGTAAGATAGGGGGGTAATAAACGATTAATCAGCTAGCAATTTGTGTTTTACGGTTTTTAGTGATTAACATATAAATCAGATATAAAAGCGTAAAACCAGCTGTATACCCTGTAAAGGCCATCCAGAAAGTTTTCCAGTCGACAACGCCATTAATGGTATTGAGCTCAATAACCCAGCCACATAATACCGCCCCTAAGAATGTACCAAACCCATTAACGAGTGTGGTGAAAACACCCTGAGCAGTGGAGCGAAATTCTGGGGCAATTTCTTTTTCCAAAAATAATGCGCCAGCGATATTAAAGAAATCAAATGCACAACCATATACAATCATAGATAAGAAGAGGGCCAGTGTGCCTATTGCCGTGAAATCACCATAAGCAAATAAACCTAATCGTAAAATCCATGCAATCATGCTAAGAAGTAAGATAGTTTCGATTTTGAATCTTTTTAATAAAATAGGCAGCAATAAGATAAAAATAATTTCAGAAAATTGTGAAATAGACAAGAAGATAGTGGGGTATTCAGAGAAAATAGAGCCTCTGGCTTCGGGGGCTAATGCCATATCCTGTAAAAATGGAACACCAAATGTGTTGGTTATTTGTAATACAGAGCCTAATAGCATGGCAAAGAATAAAAAAACTGCCACTCTTCCTTTTTTAAAAAGCAAGATAATATTATGACAACTAAAGTTAGATGTCTCAGCTTTTTTAGTATTGATACTATTAGTAGTAATGAAAAATATAGAAAATAGACCTAGAGCAACTGAGGCGGCAGCCCCTACATATAACTGGTAATAACTCATTTCTAGTTTTAATAAACTAATTGTCCACATTGCGACAATAAATCCGACAGTTCCATAAACTCTGATTTTTGGAAAATGAATCTCTGAATCTAATTTTCGTGTACCTAACATTTCAAACACAATACTATTACAAATTGAAATGGTTGGCATGTAAAACATTAAATGAATTAATGTAGCAATAAATAAAAGAGTGATTGTATCACTATGCGCCATGACGATTAAAAAAATTGCAGAAAGAAAATGAGTAGAAACATAAACTAACTTTCTATTATTAATTTTATCGGCAATAAACCCGATGATAATGGGTGAACATAACGCAGATATTCCTAATGTACTGAATATTAATCCTATTTCACCGCCCTTTAAATGAAGTGTATTAAAAAGGTATGAGGCAAACGTGACAAGCCATGAGCCCCAGATAAAGAATTGCAAGAAAGAAACTATTTTTAATCGAGTTGTAATACTCATGCCTGCACACCTTGATTTAACCTAAACATATTTAAATGCAATTGTTAATTTAACTGATTGATGTCATTTTTTTCATAATCAACAATAGATGCGTTTATCTGATTATTGTTTTTGCATTATAAGATAGTGTATTGCTCAGTTTATTGATGTAAAGATGGCTATTTATGAATTAGTTAGGCAGATGGTCGATTTTTAATCGCTATTAATACTTAACTTGTTACATCTAAGTCGTACAATTGTGTCTGTGAACGAAAGATAAAATATAGAATCTATTAAGAATAGTTTATTAATGCTCAATGTTTTAATCTGCTATTGCAATAAAATCAATTTTAGTGTTTAATCAGTAAACATTTCTATTACTTTCTCCCCTCTGTTTTCCTTGGTTTCTTTTATTCCCCCAGATATTCAATTTCAGTGTTACACCTCTTACCTATTAAAATATTTTTCATTCATCGAATCATCATCTAATAATCCCACAATGGCTCTTTTCTGAAGCCTAACTTATTTTTTAACTTAAAATCTTAAAAGAGTATGCTATGACTTCACATCGTTGTTTACTATTTGTATTAGCAATATCGGTATACCTTGTTGGTGCAACTGAATTTATGCTTTCCGCAATAATGTTTCCATTAGCGAATGCTTTTAATGTACAAGCATTACAGATTTCATGGTTAATATCCGCTTATGCATTCTCATATGCGCTAGCTGCGCCTGTTGTCGGGTTCTTTTCGGATAAAATGGATAAGCGCAAAATGTTACTCGTTGCGATGTTATTTATCTCAATTGATAGTATTGCAATAACGTTTGCTCCTAATCTCTTGATAGCTCTTATTTTACGTTTTTTTGGTGGCGTTGCTTCCGCTGCCTTAGTGCCGATTACGTTTGCTTTTATTTCTGATGTCATCGATGAAAACAAACAGGCCATTGCAATGGGATATGTCATGCTGGGAATGACGCTTGGTATTATTACAGGGCCAATTCTTGCAGGGGTAATGACACAGTATTTTTCATGGAGAATGCCATTTATATTTATGGCAGTCGGAGGGCTTTTGGTGTTGTTTATTTCCATTAAGGTTTTGCCGTCTGTTGCTTCGTCAACGGTAAAACAAGGCTCATTCAATATTTTTAAGCAGGGAATGATCAGTAAATTTATTATTGCTAAAGGAATTTGGAATGGTATTACTGTTTGCCTATTTCTACTGGCAGGTGAAATATTACGAATCAGGTATCAATTTAACAGTGCGATGACTGGTAGTTTAATGGGATTATTTGGAATTGGTTTAATAATAGGTAATAGTATTGTTGCAAAAGTCGTTTCATACAAGGTTTCCGAACTATCACTGGTGCTAGCAATAATTAGACTTTTATTCATGATTATTCTTCTCTTTATTAGTGATTGGTTAACATTAATAGGTGATTGTTTTTGTTTGTTTGGATTTGGCGTACTATTAGGTTTAATTTCACCTATCAGCACTTCATTACTTGCCAGACTAAATGTGAAAAATAAAGGTTTGGTATTATCAATTTCAGAAAGCTTTAATAATATTGTGTTGTTATTGGCTATCCCACTTTTTTCTTGGTTGATTTCTGAAGGCCGTGTTTTAACGTCTACCATATTGATTAGTCTATTATTTAGTATAGTAATATTTTTTATTACAAGAGTAAAAGTAGCAATGAGATAGCAGTATCCTTGCTGATAAGCAGCAAGGATACTGATTAGGCTACATGATCCAACTGGTTTTGCCGCAATCTCATTCCATTTAACATGGATAGCCAAGCTAAAAAAGTAATTATCATCAAGATAATAAAGATAAAATAAGCGGGTAATTCAGTTAAAATTACGCCAGTCATCATTGGGTTAAAAGCACCACCTAATAAACCTAACGATTGAGCTGAAAAATAACTTGCTTTCATACCTTCAGGGGCAATGCTATCAATCAACATGTATTCACCTGGAGCATAAATCAGTTCTCCTAAAGTGAAAAGAAAAGCACCAATAGCCCAAATATAGAGATTTTCTGCTGCAAACATGAAAGTGGCTAAACCCAGTAAGAAAAATAAACTTCCTAACGTCATTAACTTTTTCAAATTGTCTGGGGTGATCCGTTTTCCGACAGTGTATTGCAACGTTACCACAACGACCGCATTCACAGGGAGTATGACGCCGATAACGACTTGTGCAAAATCGCTATTTGCTACCGTAATAACATATTGAGAAATCCAAGTGGTAAACGTCCCAAAAACTAATGACCCTAAGAATGTTGATAAAATAAACCAAGCAAGTACACGGTCATGTAGCATTACAGCTGGGTTCCATGGTCGTTTACTGCCATCCTGATGCTGTGCAGGTTTTATACTTTGAACAAATCGCTGAATGAAAAATATCGGAAAGGCTGCCGAGATAGCGGCCAAATAAAATGGCAAATTGATACTGTACATTAACAGCCAAGTTCCAATAGGCGGACCGATCGTCCATCCGATATTGATAAAAGTATAATTTAAGGAAAAGACTTTAGCTTTTAACGATAAGGTCAGAGTATCTGCAAAATAAGCTTTAAGAACAGTAGAAAAAACAGAATAAGAACAATTGATCAAGGAGAAAAATATGATCACTAAAATGGCATTATTGGAGAGGGGAATAGCAATGAATCCGCCAATAAATGCAACTACAGCAAGTAGCATACACCGTTTTTTGTCAACCCTATCGGCGAGCATACCAAAAGCCATGCTAAATAGCACACCAACAACCATCGCCAATGACATAGCTACCCCAACAGTATCAATTGCCATTTGATACTCTCGGGTTAGGTAAATGGCCATAAATGGTAGTGTTGCCCCACGGCCAATGGTCAGAAGTAAAGACGATGCAAGTAACGCACTGTTAGATATACTGAATTTCGCTGACATAACACACGACCTAGGATTTTTATTATTGTTAACTGTTTGTTTCAACTAAAAGATATTGTAATAAAATACATAAAATCAGTGCGATGAGAAACGGACAATAATGCGCTAAATAGAAAACAATATTTTGAGGAGATCAATCTGCCATTATCGATTAAATATATTGTAATATGAAATCAGTTAAACCGTATTAAACGTTATATGCTGAGAATAAATCGCACTAAAGTCGGGGAATAATTTAGGTAGGCTCTTCTTGTTTTTAAATAGAAAGATGTATAACTACACCTCTCTATTTAATCAACGGGCATTAAACTTACAGTGCCGCAGTATAGACACGACGACTTACATCAAGGGTGATGTCTTGGTGCTCGCCTAATTCAACCATATTATGTGCTTCTAAACTTTTTACTAGGGGCTCAATAACATCGGATGAAAGCTGATAATCACTAAAATGTGTGCCTACATTCATGGCTTCGAAAAACTGACGGGTTAACTCAATCGATTTTAATGCTTTCTCTTGGTCGTTCCCGTTTGTGATCCCCCACACTCGTTCAGCGTATTGTGCCAATTTTGTTTGTTTTTGTGGCAATTTCTCAAGCAACATTGATGGCAGCACGATTGCGAGTGTTTGTGCGTGATCTAAACCATAAAGCACAGTAATTTCATGGCCTAACATGTGAGTAGACCAATCTTGTGGAACACCGACACCAATTAAGCCATTGAGTGCTAACGTCGCTGTCCACATTAAATTTGCACGGATGTCATAATCTCTTGGGGTTTCGAGCGCTTTAGGGCCAATGTCTATGAGCGTTCTCAATAAACCTTCTGCGAAAGAATCTTGAACATAGGCATTCACAGGATAGGTTAAATACTGTTCAATAACATGAACGAATGCATCAACTACACCATTACTAATTTGGCGAGGTGGGAGTGTGTAGGTTTTCACTGGGTCAAGAATTGAAAACTGTGGAAAAACCTTATCACTCATAAAGGCTAACTTAGACTGTAATTCTTCACGTGTAATTACGGAGCCTTTATTCATTTCTGAGCCAGTTGCGGGGAGGGTTAATACAGTCCCAAAGGGTAATGCAGTTTGAATTGTTGTACCGCCCTTTGTAACAACTTCCCATTTGTCACCAGGATAGTTAACTGCCGCAGCAACAAATTTTACGCCATCAATCACTGAGCCGCCGCCAACAGCGAGTAAAAAATCAAAGCCTTCCTTTTCTATTTTATCAACCGCTTTGATGAGAGTTTCATAGCGCGGATTAGCTTCTATCCCACCAAAAAGTGAAAAATGTCTTGAACCTAAAGCGCGTTCAACCTCATCTAATGTGCCCGTTTTACGTGCGCTTTCACCGCCAAATAAAATGAGAACTTTTGCACTTTCAGGGATCAATCTGCCTAATTCACTTATCTTTCCATCCCCAAAAACGATGCGTGTCGGGTTATAAAACTCAAAGTTATTCATATATAAGCCTTAATAGAAAAATTTCTTGGTTAAACGGCAAAAAAGTTACCGTACTTGATAGATTAACAAGAAATAGTATAACTTCTAATAATATTAGAGTTTATCAATTTGATGGCTTTGGTATATTATTTTTTAGTTAAGTAATTACATTGTTATAATATTTACTCCTGAAAGTAAAGAAAAGGCACATTAGTAAATTATTGTTTGCTATCTTTAAGATTCCACAACTAAATAAAAGGAATTAAGATGAAAGTATTAGCAGGGGAGTAATTAGAGGAAACGTTAAATATAGACTCATGGGTTAACCTAATGGACGAGGTTAATCAATTAAAAGCAATAACTATAGGTAGAATATAAGAAAATAATGGTTCTCAATATGAATATAATGTTTTGTACGCCAAGCAAAGTTAAATAAACTTATTAGGTGGTGATGACGTATTGATAAGCAATGGCGCTAATGGATTATTAGTGGATGAAAAGAGAGAGAATGTATTTATTATCAACGGTGACTTACTAGGTTGGAATTCGATTTATAGTTTGGGTGGGGAAAATACGATTTATCTCGTGAATTTTAAGCATACGTTATCAGAGAAGCACCAGATCATATCAGCAACACAACACGTTATCACTACGAGTCAGAAAAAGGGCGAACAATAAAAATATTTCAATGCCTGAATACACAAGCGCCCAAAATTGTTCATCAACAATGGGACAATGATAGTTGGTCAGATAACGTATTGCAAAAATTAGAGTATTTAGTGAGCACACTCGCTTCTATCCGTATGCAAGATGAGACACTCAGTACCACGAGTGGTGATTTAAATAATACTTTAGCGACGTGGGAACCCGTAAAACTAGTCAAAAATCATCTGATTTAGACCATAATATTTTAAATTAATTAGTATTTTGGGTATTTAAGCAAGTTTTTTGGCTTGAATCATCTTTGGAGACAGTAAGTTGCAGTAAACTTACTGTCTGTTTAATGCTAACATTTTCCTATGAATTTAATGTATGCATTTTTTAAGATAATTTTTTGCCATGTAAGGGGGGCCAAGTGATAAAACGTTTTATGAATCTAGAGCTTCCTCCTGAACCCATAATTAATAGCAATTGCGTGAGAAAACGCCTCAAAAATAGCATTTGTGATAACTGTTCTACCAGCTGTCCAGTGAATGCTATCTCGTTTAGTCACATGGATGCGAAAATTGATAATGATCTTTGTTTCCAGTGTGGTAACTGTCTTTTCTCCTGTCCTGTTGATGCTATTGAAAATATTTCGCCTCACGAACGTACATATCAACAGGATTATTTAGTAGTTAACTATGATGAGCCTGTCGCAATGACGGAAGAACTGATTGTTTGGCATAAACAATTTCAAATTCGGGGTATTCAAATAGCGGAACCCTTGGTTGATAAATGGTTACCAACGATAGCGGCTCTCAATCTTAAGTTAAAAACATTACAAGAGCCTATTTGGCAGCTACGTATTGAGCAACCTCTTGCAGTAGATAGTGGGCGCCGGATGATGCTCTTTCGTCAAAAGTTAGACCAGAAACCCCTGAGTAAAGGGCAGGTGAAAACAGGGCTTAATGCACGGAAACAATTTTATCCAGAAGATAGCTGGTTCAAGATAGAACTTGAAAACGAAAGCTGTATTTTATGTGGGGCGTGCGCGAAAGTATGTGATGAAAACGCGATACAAATTGGCGATAACCAATTCATTTTAGATGAAAAGCGTTGCACAGGCTGTATGAGTTGCCAAGTGGTATGTTTTCCAAAATCGATTCAAGTTTATGAGCACACAGCTAAGCATAGCGAGCCTACCGTATTTCATTACTATGATGCCAAATGTCATACTTGCCATTTACCCTTTTTTTCGTGGGAAGAGGATGTGCAAACTTGCCCAATATGCTCGCAGCATAAAAAGCAGGGGTGGTTATAGAAAAGGTGCTATCAAAGAGCACCTTTTTTAGTTAATTTGCTGAATCTAAATGCTCAACTACTAGTTTTGCAATCTGTGGGTTAATGGCTGGGGGTGTCTCATGGCCCATACCTTCAATAATGGCGATTTTTGCGTTCGAAATGTTATCTGCGATATCTTGACCCGCTTCAACGGGGAATAACGGGTCAATTGAGCCGTGAATAACTAACGTAGGAACATTAATGTGGCTCAGATGTGGACGCATATCACCAGTCACCGCGACAGCAACAATTTGGCGTTTAGTACCTTCAGGTGAATAGTTTCGAGCAAGGGCTTGTTGTACATAATCGCGGTAATATTCCTCATCAAATGGGCAACAACTTGAGCTAATACGGCGATAAAAGGCAAGTTGCCCAGCCAGATAAGCCTCAAAATCTTCTTTGGGGTTTGCGCCTGAACTCATCAACATTTGCATCACATCAGGGGCACTTTGCGGTAAGTTGGGGTTCCCTGTTGAAGACATGATCGGGGACAAAGTGATTGTGCGTTCAGGGTATTTCGCCGCAAATAATTGAGCGATCATTCCGCCCATTGAACGACCAATTATATGCGTTTTATCAATTGATAAGCTATCTAATAAATGCACAATATCGTCCACCATATCGAATAACGTATATGCGATATCGAATGGTTGTCCTGTTTGCATTTTTTGAATCAATTCCCCTAGATTGATTTGAGGGAAATTATCCATATGAGGAGATAAACCCGCATCACGGTTATCAATTCGGATAATATAAAAACCTGCGCTAGCGATTTGTTGGCAAAAATCTGTTGTCCAACTAATGTTGTGGCCGCCTAGACCTGGCACGAGTACAACGGCAGGGTTCTCAGGAGCGCCAAATGCATCATGAAAAAGTGAAATAGGCTGTTTGGTTGTCATTTTTTTTTCCACTGAATTGAATGTTGTGCTATTTATGCCGCCATAGTGTAGCAAATACGAGCCCCAAAAATGGATAAAGGTTGCTAAGAAAGCGAATGTAGCAGCATTGCTGTAATTTTGCAGAAAATAACACAGTTTATTATCTAACAGATATAAATCGGCTAAATATTAGCACGATAAGTGAAAAAAACAGTAAAAACAATGCAGTAAGTATGTTTGTATTTAATGAGTAGGTGGAAACAATAAGGCTACCTAATGCTGACCCAAAAGCAATTCCTCCATTGAAGAATGCGATATACAAGGCGCTCGTAATCTCAATTCGCGAAATGCTATATCCGATCATCCAATTCATTAAGGATACAGAGACTCCACAGTATGCTACTCCCCAAAGTGCGATGATAAAATAGCCCCAAAAAACGTTTAATGGCAAATATACAAATAAAATTAGGCTAATGATTATTAAACTAATTATCCCAAAAATAGATAGCTTTATATTTCGGCTAGAGGCCATCCCGAAGATAAAATTGCCTAAAATTCCTGTAATACCATAAAGAAGCAAAGCAAAACTGATTTGATGGTTGTCTAAATTTAAATTGGGTTCAGCGGTGCAAAGTTATATGCCGAAAGGGCGGCTTGTGTTGAATGATACGGAAGCGATTTTAAATGCGGCATTACAGGGGCATGGCATTTGCCAATTGGGTGCTTTCTTGGTGGGTGAGCAAATTGCGCAAGGAAATTTACGTCCTATTTTAACCGAGTTTTCGAAGCCAGAGGCACCGATTTGTGCGTTATATCCAACAAAACGCTATTTGCCACCGAAAGTGCGTCAGTTTTTACAGTTTTTTGACGAGTATTGGCAAGGACGTGCAATTTGGGAGGAAAAGGATAAACGATAAGGTGATTTTTCAGCCTATTCTGTAAAGCAATTAAAAATCATTGGGATATGATAGCTACCAAGCAATTCGTTGCTTAAAGATAATTTTTAACTATAGATTTTTAGGTTTTATATGATTTATTTTATTTCAGATACCCATTTTTGCCACTCTAATATTATCAACCTGTGTGATCGTCCTTTCAAAAGCACTAGCCACATGAATGATACGTTGATTCATAACTGGAATGCTTATGTAACAGACCATGATGAAATCTACATCTTGGGGGATTTTTTATACAAAGGTAATGGGGCGGATGCGAATAAAATTTTGCGCAGGTTATCGGGCAAAAAATACCTTATTCGTGGTAACCATGACAAGTTTTTAGATGACCCAGAGTTTGATACATCACTCTTTGAATGGGTGAAGAGTTATTACGAGTTGGATTATCAAAAACAAAAATTTGTTTTATTTCACTATCCTATCTTAGAATGGCAAGGTTTTTTTCGTGATGCAATCCATTTATATGGCCATGTGCATAATTCAGGAAAAGATCCAGAACAACGCAAACGCTTAGATATTTTAGGGCCTCGAGCGATGAATGTTGGCGTTGATGTAAATAATTTTTTCCCTATTAGTATTAAAACTATTCTAAAACGTGCAAATGGTTAATTATTTAATAATAAACAAGTCTATTTTTTAGCATACAAATAAACAGAAGCACGTGAAACACCAAGATGCTGTGCAACTGTTTCCATGGATTTTTTGACGTCAAGCAAGCCTTCGCTACGTAAAATTTCTATGAGGTTTTTTCGTTCTTCCGCTTTTAATGTCCGCGGTGTTGCGGCAAGTGTCGCGGCATATTGATCGATTCGATGACGAATAGCTTCTGATCCATTGGGCTCAATATGTTCTTTGATTGGGCTATTTCCAACTTCAATAAATTGCGACAATACACTTTGCATCCCCCGAAATAACGTCATATCTAAATTTAGGCACAAAGCAGCAACATATTCACCATTCTCATTTTTGATACCAATGGATGTGCTTTTAACGGGGCGTCCATCGGAAAATTGATTGGTATAATTGGCGACAATATTAGGAAAATCAGCAGATTCAATGCGTGCTAAGCCGAGTTCTGTGGTAGGCTCGCCTACTTGACGACCAGACAAATTATTATGAATCGATAAAATTGAATGTTCGGGGTTTTTTAGGTCATGAACGACAACCTCACAAAATGGTGCAAAAGTTTCGCTCAGCCCTTTGGCGATTGTTTCGATTTGCGCCAATAATGTATTTTCCTTGGTGCTAGACATAAAACCCCCTTATCTAAAAGCGTTAATTTATTAATTTTAACCCATTTTTTATCTCGCTAATAGATAAAGGGTGGAGAGTTACTGTGAAACTAATTCAGCAAAGCGATTGATATCGACATTACCACCACTGACAATAATACCGACTCGTTTACCTTGGAATTGGTCTTTCTGCGCTAATGCAGCAGCATAGGATAGACAACCCGTTGGTTCAACAACCACTTTCAGGCGCTCTGCATAAAATTTCATTCTGTCAATAAGTTGCTCATCGGTAACAGTAAAAATATCATCGACATTATTTTTAATAATTTCAAATGTATACTGCCCCAAATGTTGGGTCTGCGCGCCATCAGCGATGGTTTTTGGTGTATCGATATGGACAATTTTACCTTGGCGGAAAGATTGCTGTGCATCGTTACCCGCTAACGGCTCGACACCATAAACTTGACAGTTAGGGGATAATTGGCGAGCAGCAAGTGCACAGCCAGATAGCAAGCCGCCACCACCTAAGCAAACAAATAAGGCTTCCAATTCACCCACCTCTTGGAACAGTTCCATAGCGGATGTGCCTTGTCCTGCAATAATATGGGGGTGGTCATAAGGTGGAATGATGGTTAAACCCTGTTGTTCTGCGAGTTGCTTGCATAATGCTTCGCGGTCTTGCGTGTACCTATCGAAATGCACAACATTGGCGCCATAACCTTGGGTTGCCGCAACTTTAACAGCAGGTGCGTCGTTTGGCATGAGAATTGTTGCTGGTATATTCAGTAATTGGGCTGCAAGGGCGATACCTTGTGCGTGGTTACCGGATGAAAAGGCAATTACCCCCGCTTTTTTCTGCTCTGGTGTAAATTGGGCAAGTGCATTGAATGCGCCACGAAATTTAAATGCCCCCATCCGTTGGAAATTTTCGCATTTAAAAAATAGCTCACCACCAAATTCTTTATTGGCGGTTGTTGAGGTGAGTACAGGGGTTTTGTGTGCAAACCCCGCGATGCGCTTAGCTGCTGCTTCAACATCTCGATAAGTTGGTAAAGTTAAACCCGTCATTTTATGCCTCGTTGAAATTTTTTGAATTAGCCTAAAACCGCAGTTGCTTCAATTTCGAGCGCTGCGTTAAAGTGAAGTTCAGAAACACCTGCAACAGCGCGAGCAGGGCGAAAGTCACCTATCCACGCTGCATAAATTTGATTAAATTCCTGCCAATCATTCATATCAGCTATATAAACACGCACTTGGACTAAATTTGCTTTTGTTATATTGGCGGCTGACAAGCAAGCGTCAAGATTTTTTAATACTAATTTAGCCTGAACGTTAAAGGGGGTATCAGTGATTGCTTGCCCTGAAACATCGACGGGTAATTGACCCGAAATAAACATAAACCCATTAGCGCCCACACAATGGGAATAGTGGCCTCGTGGCGGGAGCAGAGTAGGGGCATTGATATATTGAATTGACTGGCTCATAGCAACCTCGAACTTGACAAAAAAGCACATGTTAGACTTTTAGTCTAATATTGTATTATATGTACAGTCAATCTGTTTTTGAAGAAAAAAACATCAATGCTTGATACTAATATGAGAAAAAATGCAGAACAGTTTGCAGTTAAGGTTTTTGCGGATTGTTAGCTGTGGTGTTGATCATGAATATTCTTGCTTGGTAATTCGCCACTCATTTATTCAATAAAAGCGAATTTTTTAGTGAAAGAAATTGCAAAGATTAGAATGAGTAAAATTAAAAATCGTTCACAATGAAAGGGAGTTATCTTAAATAAAAGTGATTAAGAATAATCAAATTGTGACGAGAAAAATAAAATGGTAAGAAGTTGTTATATAAAAACTTTTAGGGATACGACATGGCGAAGTTTACGTTTGATATACTTTCTATTTTTGGGAAAAAAAGCAGTAAAGTGGCTGAACAATATGTTCAAGAAGCGGTTTTACCGTTATCCGTCTTGGATGATTCTTTGCCCAAAATGGTGGTTGAATATGTACTGGAAGGAACATCGCCAGAAGTCTTGGTAAAATTAAGCCAACTGGATACCGAAAAAGCCGTTATTTTATTAGACAAACCAGGCACTGTGGATTGGTGGTGGGGAGGTAATAATTTTAATACGGGCCAATATAATAAAGTGATCCGTCAAGGGAGTAATGCCCGCCATAAACTGTATTCCAAAGTCGGCGATGGTGTGAGTGCAGAGCAAGTTGCGCGATTTGCCAAAGTATTAGCCGCTGCCTGCCAAGATATTAATATTAAAGTGCTGACATCCGAATTACCGTCATGGGTAAGTTATTTAGTCGGCGATGCATTTTCCAAAACCTTCGACAATTCTCGTGATGAAAAATTAGATCACCGTAAGCATTGGAATGTGGAATTGTTGTCTGAGATGATTAGCAAAGAAACAGATAAGCCCGCTAACTCAGTGTTGTATATTATCTTCGATAGACAACATTTGTCGGATTACCACTATGAGAACTTAAACCGGTTATTTGTTCTCCCAGGCTTTAAAGAATATTTAATTGCACAGCAAGGTTTTATTAAGCAGACATTGATTGGTAATTTGTCTGCCGCAGGGCAAGTGCAGCTAATCAATGTCCTGAAAAAAGATAAAGCACTATATTCGGTGTTTGCAGATTGTTTAGTGACATTTGCAACCAGTTCATTAAAAACCGTACGCAGTGCCGCAGAGCCTACACTGTCTATTCTACCTGATGAATCAGTCAAACTATATTTGACCAAAGTGCTAACAGAAGGAACACCAAAGCAGCGTACGCAAGCCGCGGATTTATTTGCCCGAATTGGTAAGGATAGAGAAGTTCTCGAAGCTGCATTGCAAACGGAAACCAACAAAACGGTATTGAAAAGTATTGAAAGTGCCATTTCACGTTTTTCGGTGATGGATAGCGCCAGTGAAATTGAGGAAACTGCGCTGCCAGCGCTTGTTGAACTTGAAGATACCCCACTACCAGAGAGTGCAAAAGATATCTTAATCAATAACTTCAATGAGATGCTGCAAAAAGCCAAAGAAAATGCAGAGAATGAAATTGAAGAGAATAAAAAGCAAAAGCACACGTACAACTGGGCACAGCGTCATTATAAAGAATTCCAAAAACTGGATGCGAAAACCTGCGCAAAAATTATTGATAAGTTGAACTCAGGCAAAGAGGTGATTACTAACCATGAATACAATGTGGTGAAATTCAAAGAGCGTATTAATAATCTCCCAGAGTTTACGTTATTTCATGCATTACGTCTGATTAGTCATAACCGCACGGGAATGGATCATTTTTCTCATTATTACCTGACCCGTGAAGTTCCACCACGTATTATTGGCCAAATTGAATTACGTCAATTAGAACAGGTATTAGCTCATTGCCATTATCAACAGGCTCACCGTCTAATTGCAGATTTCTGTTTGCGTTCATACAATGATGGCTTAAAACTGTTTAATCAACCGCAGCAAGTTTGGCCGTTCTTTACGCAATACCCTGATTTTATCGCCGAAGCATTAGGGTTAATTCCGCAGCAAGCAAAACAACGCTACTACCAAGAATATGATGCTTCAAGTGGTATAGAAGTATTAGCGATGTTACCAACTATTCCTGCTCGCTTTATTCCACGTATTATGGAACTCGCGTTAGGAGAGAATAAAACGCATCGTTTAAGTGCGCAAAAATTACTCGAAACATTGCCGAATATTCATGTTAATGCAGCAGAAGGTTTAGACTCAGGTAAACAAGAAATTCGTGTGACTGCCATTGAGTGGCTAGCGCGCCTTAAACACCCTGATTCTTTAAAACCTCTATATGCATTATTGAAAAAAGAAAAACGTGAAATTGTGCGTGCTGCACTATTAACGGCGTTGGAACAATTTGGGGAAGACATTTCCAGTTATTTATCACCAAAAGTCCTATTAGCCGAAGCACAAAAAGGGCTTAAGGGTAAAGCGCCAGCAAGCATGTCTTGGTTTAATTTAGACTCTTTACCTGCACTGACTTGGCTAAATAATAAACCTGTCGATGGGGAAATTATTCGCTGGTGGGTTATTTTAGCTGTGAAATTAAAAATGCCAGCAGGTAATGGTTTATTACAGCGTTATATCAGTTTGTTATCAGTGGATAGCCAGCGTAAGCTTGGAAGCTTTATGCTCAATAGCTTTATTGCTCAAGATACCGCAGGCCCATCGCTAGAAATGGCAATGGCAGAAGCAGAACGAGATGCACCACAGCGTTTAACCAACTACCAAGATTGGGTAAAACGTTGGCCAGAGTATTACAGTCAGTATGAAAATTACACCCTTGAGCAGTGTATTAATGACATTAAGAATGAAGTGCTTCGCCGTTACTTAGGGTCAGCGATTACCGATAAAGGCATGCTAGCGCTCATTTGTGGTATTGAAGGGCACATTGCAGTCACCGCGTTACGTAATTATATGCGTGATCATTATCAGCGTCGCGCACAGATTGAAGCCATGATTGATGCGGTAGCAACCAGCAATGACCCGCTCATTATTCAATTATTACTCTCACTTTCACGCCGTTATCGTACCGCTTCTGTACAAGAAAAAGCACGTGGTTTAGTGGCTCAAATAGCGGAGCGTAATGGCTGGAGTGCCGATGAACTTGCCGACCGGACTATTCCAACAGCAGGAATGGATGAAACAGGGGTACTTGCCCTTGAGTATGGCGAGCGTACTTTTACTGCAAAACTAGATCCCCAACAAAAATTGGTGTTGTTTAACCCTGAAGGCAAAGAGATCAAAGCATTACCAGCCGCCCGTAAAACGGATAATGAAGAGCTGATTAAAGAATCGAAAAAATTACTGAGTTCCAGTAAAAAGGAACTTAAGCAAGTTATTGATCTACAAACTGCACGCTTATACGAAGCAATGTGTGCGGAACGTTTGTGGACCACACAAGACTGGCAAGAATATATCCAAGCTCATCCGATTATGCGCGGTTTGATTGAAAGGCTTGTCTGGATGGAAATAGATAACGATAAGGTTATCAATGTATTCCGTCCTTCAGATGATGGTAGTCTGCTTAACCTTGAGGATGATGAAATCGAGTTAAGCGCAGGGTCATCAATTAAACTGGCTCATGCTGCGTTGATTTCGGAAGATGAAAGAAAAGGTTGGTTGGTCCATTTTAAAGATTACAAAGTGAAATTTTTGTTCTCGCAAATGGAACACAAAATCCCTGAATTAGACCTCGCACTCACTGAAATCGAAGATCGCAAAGGTTGGCTGACAGATACCTATACGTTACGTGGTGTGCTCACCAAAATGGGGTATCAGCGTGGCCAAGCGGAGGATGGCGGTAGCTTTATGCATTACTCGAAACACTATGCTAGCCTAGGTTTCTATGTCTACATTGAGTTTAGTGGAAGCTATGTACCAGAAGAAAATATTCCTGCGGTCTTGTACTCCTTAAGCTTTGAAAGTGGGCAACAAAGCTCATGGAATCGCAGTTACATAGAGTTAAAAGATATCCCGCCAATTTTATTAGCTGAAAGCTATGCGGATTACTTAAAAGTGGCTGACGCCTGTGCAGGATTTGACCCTGAGTGGGAAAAGAAAACACCTTGGTAATTAGGGTTTAATAGGATAACTCGATGAGTAACAAAGAAACAATAAAAGGGCATGTTCTGCGTGAAAGCGCAGAAATTCGTTTTGCTGATGAACTGGAAAAACTCACACAAGCCGATAGCCATAACCCAAAACCACAAGGTTGGCTACGTTCACCACGCGCGGTTAGGCAGTTTATTTTAGGTGATGAAGCTCTGGGTATTACGCCGAAGTTTTTTGGGGATGATGCTTTAGTTGACCGCGCAATAGTGACCTTGTTAGGTAAACAGGGTCTGATGTTAGTCGGAGAACCAGGAACAGCAAAATCCATGTTATCCGAATTATTAGCTGCAGCAATCAGCGGTGATTCGGGCTTAACTATTCAGGGAACAGCTGGAACAACCGAAGATCACATTAAATACTCATGGAACTATGCGTTGCTATTGGCAGAAGGGCCTACGGAAAAAGCGTTGGTTAGCTCGCCACTTTATCAAGGCATGCTGGAAGGAAAAATTGTGCGTTTTGAAGAGATCACCCGCTGCCCACCAGAAATACAAGATGTATTGGTCAGCTTAATGTCTGAAAAACAGATGATGATCCCCGAAATGAAAGACAATGCGAGGATCAGTGCTAAGCAAGGCTTTAATTTAATTGGTACAGCCAACTTACGTGACCGTGGCGTGCATGAAATGTCATCGGCATTAAAACGTCGCTTTAACTTCGAAACGGTGAGGCCGATTCAAGACCCTGCGTTTGAAATTGAGCTAATTAATAAACAGCTTACCAGCGAACTAGGCGAGCTAAATGGCTTGGTGACTGTGCCTGCGAATGTGATTGAATTATTAGTCACCACTTTCCAAGAGCTACGTTCAGGCAATACCAAGGATGGCGGCAATATCAAAACCCCAGATGCGGTGATGTCGACAGCAGAAGCGGTGAATATCGCTTATGCGTGTGCGTTAGAAGCCCATTATTTGGGAGACGGAACGTTAAGTGCTGGTGCAGTCGCTCGTCAGCTAATTGGGGTTGTACTCAAAGATAATGCAGATGATATCAAGCGGATGCGTTATTACATTGATAATGTCGCACGAGAAAGAGCCAAACAGAGCCCCGAATGGAAAGCATTCTTTGAAGCTTCCCGTCAGTTTTGGCAATAGGATTGTTAACGTGTAATGCATGGCGAGGTCTTTGGCTTCGCCCATATTTATCAATCAGGGAATATTACGGTGAGTTTGCCTTCCATACCTTTACCCGAACGACTCGAACAAGCATTGATGAGCTGGCAACAGCTTGAATCAGAAAAGATTTATTTTGCTCCCGTTCGCCATCACAGTCCAGCTTGTGCTTACAGCACGGCCTCATTGATTGAGCAGATTAACCCTGATTATGTACTGATTGAAGGACCTGATAGTTTTAATGGGTTGATTTCAGGGTTGCTGCATCAAGATACACAACCGCCCGTCGCTATTATGGTGCAAACGGAAATTAAAGCAGGCGCATTAAAGGATGGAAGTGACGCTGTCACTCGGTCGGCTTATTTCCCATTTTGCGAATATTCCCCAGAATGGCAAGCACTTAAGCAAGGCTCACGATATAAAGCACAATTACAGTTTATTGATTTACCTTGGGCTGCGCAGGTTAATATTGATGAAACTGATGAAGGGCAAAGTCAAAGCCTGCAAAAAGAGCGTTATTTAGCACATAGCTTATTTATTGCACAGCTAGCAAAAAAAAGTGGTTGCCGTGACCATGATGAGCTTTGGGAACAACTATTTGAATTACGTACTTTTGAGCAGCTCACTGATTGGTCTGCATTTTTTAAAGACAGTTTCATCTGGTGTGGGTTAGCTCGTTTAGATTATGAGCCTGAAGTCCTTGAATCTGAAGGCTCTACACAGCGTGAATCCCATATGCAAGCTCATATTCAAAGCATTAAAACGAAGCAGCCAAACGCCAAAATTGTTATCGTGACTGGCGGATTTCATACCCTCGCGTTAATTGAAGGTTTAGCTGAACGGGCAACTCAACAATTTGCACTCACGGCGATAGCTCAAAAGCAGTTTGTAAAACAACAAAAAACCGCTGAAAACGAGAGTGCATGGTTAATACGTTATAGTGACGATAAGCTTGATGCACTAAACGGTTATGCATCAGGTATGCCATCCCCCGCGTTTTACCAAAAAGTATGGGAAACACTATTGCAACAGCGCCAAGAGCGTGAAAATGGCCGAGTTCGCCCAACTCAGGTGTATCGGAATAAATTGGGGATCGCGTATCTGGCAAAGGTGGCGACTATTTTGCGCGAAAAGCAATTTGATGCGGCTCCTGGTTTTTTATCAGTAAAACTGGCCGCGGAACAAAGCATTCGCTTAGCGGCCTTTCGTGGGCATGCAGGGACAGGGCGCTATGATTTATTGGATGGACTACAAAGTGCATTTATTAAAGGCAGCCTTGATGAGAGCCAAGATGAACTTTGGCATGAAATTAAAACCTGCTTTTCAGGTTTTCGCCTAGGCCAAATCCCCAAAGGCACAACAACGCCGCCGTTGGTGGCACAAACCTATGAGATGGCAAAGGGGTTTCGCTTTAAGCTTGATGACACATTAAGCAAAATCAGTCGGTTAGATGTGTATCGTAATAAACAACATCGCCTACGTAGTCGCTTTTTACATTTATTGGCTTTTTTAGATATTCATTTTGCAAAACACCTTTCTGGCCCAAATTTTATGTCAGGAAACCAAATGGATGTGTTATTTGAAGAGTGGCAATATGCCTGGACGCCAAATGTGGAAGGCGAGTTAATTGCATTATCAGAAAAAGGGACTCAGCTTAAAACGATCGCATTGAATCGTTTATTTGAAATGGAAAAAAACCTTGAGCAACAAGGGGTCAGTCGTTCAAGCCAGAGTGCTGTGACATTATTAATGCAAGCGGCGATCATTGGCTTACATCAACGCATTCCTACACTATTTTCATTGTTAGATAGTTATATTCAGCAAGATACAAAATTCGAATCATTAGTAGCTTGTGGCCATAAGTTAGTACATTTATGGCGAGGAAGACAGTTCTTTGATATCGAAGAGAATTTTACGATTGAAGCTCGTTTGGATGCTTTATTGCAGCAAGTTTTTTATTGCTTTGAGCAAATTACTCAAGGGGATGAGCAGCAGCAAGAAATGTATTTTAATGCGCTACTTTCATGCCGCGAACTGGTGGCATTTATGCCTGAAATTAATAAAAATCACGATTATTATCACGATTTTTATCACCAGTTGGCTCGCTGTAAAGACCAATTAAACCATGTCCCTTTATTAAAAGGGGCCGTGGATGCTCTGCGTTATTTGGGTGCAAAAACCGATGAAGAGACATTAGTTAACGAGATCCAAAGTGCGTTTAGTGCAGGAAGTGACCCAGAAATCGCTATTGGCTATTTTATTGGCGTAATGCGCGCTGCCCCTGAATTAATTTTACGTATTCCACTCTTAATCGACTCTTTGAATGATTTACTCAGTAAATGGGATGAAAGTCGATTTATTCAGGTGCTGCCAGATTTGCGCTTTGCATTTAGCCAACTGACGCCAAAACAAAATGCACAAATGGCACAGCATATCGCGCAAAACTTATCAATCGAAGCACAAGATTTGACGCTGCACCAAACAGAATTTAATGAGAAACAAATGCTGCAAGCGTTGCAATTAGAACAACGACTACAAAATCAGCTTGTTGAGCTTGGTCTACAACGTTGGTTCACTCACACGTCGGAGGCGAAATAACGATGAGCAAAAAAGAGATGCCATTGACGCCAGAACAACTGCAACTTGCTAAACGCTGGCGTTTAGTATTAGGCCAATATGCGGATAACGCGCTGGGGCAAGCGGCATTCAGTGCGGAAGAGTTAAAAATCGAGCGCTCATTGGATTTTTTATATCGCCGTGAATATCAACGGCGTGGACTGCGACAAGAAGGTGGTCGTCACGGTTCTTTAGATGCATCGCAACTTACCGCAGTGAATTGGTTAAACCAAGCGCGGAAGTTATTCCCAAATAGTACGTTTGAGCGCATGCAATCACAGGCGCTTGAGCGTTATGAAATCAGTAGCTTACTTAAAAACCCTGACGCATTGAATGCCATGGAACCCACGAAGGCATTAGCAAAAACGCTAATGAGTTTACGGGGAAAAATGAACGAAGATACGCGTGATGCAGTGAAAAATATCATTCGCAAAGTCGTGGATGATATTCTCAGCCAAATGCGTAATCAGTTCCGCCAAGCATTAACTGGGCGGAGGAACCGTTTTCGCCGTTCGTTAATTCCAAATAGCCGTAATTTCGATTGGCGTGCGACTATTGCTGCAAATTTAAAAAATTATGATCGGCAAAACCAACGGTTAGTCATCAAAACCCCGTATTTCAACTCGCGTCAACAGCAGCACTTGCCGTGGGATGTAATTTTGTGTGTTGACCAAAGTGGTTCGATGGCCAGTTCAATTATGTATGCGGCAGTCTGTGCCAGTATTTTAGCCGCATTGCCAACAGTCAGGGTTTCACTCGTGGTTTTTGATACGCAAGTTGTTGATTTAAGCCATTTAGCCCATGACCCTGTTGAGGTTTTAATGACGGTACAATTGGGCGGTGGAACCGATATTGCCAAAGCGATGCAGTACTGTGAAAGTTTGATCCGTAACCCTAAACGTACGGTTATCAGTTTGATAAGCGACTTTGAGGAAGGCGGGGCACTAAATCATCTACTTAACTGCACACAACGCCTACACGGTCAGCAAGTGAAACTTTTAGGCTTAGCCGCGTTAGATGACGATGCATTGCCTGTTTATGATCCTGAAATTGCCCAAAAATTGGCTGATAGAGGCATGCATGTCGCGGCATTAACCCCTGAGCACTTTGCTCAGTGGCTGGCGGAGGTGATGCAATGAGTTGGCAAACCATTTATTACCAATATGATGACGATGCGTTAGCGGTGTTTGCAAACGTGGGGTTATTACGCAGAGCGCGCAAAGATTTAGAGAACCAAAAGGTTAATCCTAGTGATCTGGTTGCTGGGCAGTTTGACAGTGATGGGCAAGCGGTGAAGTTAGATGCACAAGGTGTACAAAAAGCGACCTGTAATTGCAGTGCATCAGGTTGTTGTAAGCATATTTTGGCCGCAGTTCTTTGGGTTCAGAATAATGTGCCAGATGAAAATATTCAGGGTATTGAAGATAAGGGGATGCTTAGTGAGCCAGAACCATTATTGCCTGAATTACTCGTATTAGAACCGATGTCATTAATTAAACTCGCTTCTAAGCCAGATTGCCGCTTAGCTATCCGCTTGTTAGCTGAGTGGCAAGGGCGTGAGCTGACTTTTGATGATCAATGCAACCAGTTAAGAGTGATATTAGCCGAATATGATGAGCCAATCATTTACCTGAAAGGCAGTGGTTTTCAGGGGATGATCTCCTCGGTCCCCGAAAAACAGAAAAAAGCGGTTCACCTTGCGGTGATTGCTAAACTGTTGATGCAAAATGGTGTAGTTTGGCAATGGCCTGATGATTTAGCCCCTGCGCCTGATACTGCACTGTCATTAACTGATGATGATAAAATCGTTATCGCCACCATTGGGCAATTTATCCAAGATTTGTTGCGCCAAGGTTTGTCGCACATTAGCCAAAGTAGCGCCACGCAATTGCATCTGTTGAATATGTCGGCGAAAGCGGAAGGTTTACCTCGGTTAGCCAATTATTTGAAAAGGCTGAGCCAGCAGGTGAAACTGCTAGCAGGTAAGCACTTTACGATGGATGAAGGGCAAGTTTTGCGGTTAATCGCCGAAATTGCTGCCTATTTGCAGCAACTTTCAACGGCAGATGCAACACAGCTTGCAGTGCTTAAAGGTTTGCAGCGCCGCCAATACACTGACAAAATATCGGTACTTGATTTAACGCCAATTGATGCGAATTGGTGGCAAACCCAAAACGGCGCAATTGGTGCGACGTTTAGTTTTTGGGATAACCAAGAGAAAAAAATCATTCAATGTACACAAGGGCGTGCAAATAATCTGGACCCGATGTTCAACCGTTCAAGCCTCTGGCAAACGTTATCCATTTGGAAGCAAACTGCCGATAATTTGATGCGAACACCGTTTAAATTACATGATCCGCGGCTTTCGGACGAAGGTAAATTATCGGCCAGTGGTGACAGTTTTGCTGAAAAAAATAACCAAAAGCTGTTAGCAAACGATGATTACCAAACGCTTCAAAGAGAGTTGGGGTTTACCCACTGGCAAGAGGCTAGTGAATTTCTTTCAAACTTATCCAGCGAAAATGTTTATCAACCCGTTATCTTACACCTCGCTGATTATGAACAGTTATATTGGAATGAGACTGAACAATGTATTTTGTGGGCGATATCTGATAGTGAAAAAAATAGGGCGTTTTTGCGATTAAATTGGGAAGGGAATGAAAACCATAAAATCGAAGAGTTACGCTTTATTACCAAGGAAAAATGGCCTATTACCGCCGTGAGTGCTCTGGTCAATCATACTTCACAAGGTATTCAGTTAGTGCCTAAAACATTATGGTTGAAGAAAGAGCAAGGTATTGAACTGTTTTACCTTGATTTTGAATCAATCCCTCGCAAAAAACAACGTTCAGGTTTTTTTAGTAAGATAATGGAATATATGGAGAAAAAGCAGCAAACGAGCAATACTTTTGTGCCTGAAACAACGCTCGCAAGCCAATTGATTCGTCCAATTTTGTCAATACTGGAAACCCAGGCTTGTACGGGAAGGCAGCAGTTTTCTTCATCCCAACAAGCTGAAATTGGTTATGTCATACATGTCCTTGAGGATTTGGGCACGTTATGGTTAGCCAACCAGGTCAAATTGTTAACTGCTTCAGGGGAGATCCCCCCCGAAAACGTATTACGATTAGTGTACCTATGCGATAAATTTGAGCGCTTGCAAATGCCGTTACCGTTTCAATTTACACAATAGTACTTAAGATTCAAACGTCCCAAGAAATGTCCGTAATAGTTGGTTGAGCGCTTGTTGCTCTTCCAACGTTAATTTAGCGACTAGCCTTGCTTGGTTTTGCGTGTGAGCTTCAATGACTTGATTAATCAGATTCAGTCCTTCCTCAGTCAGTGACACTAAAAAGCCACGGCCATCATCTGGGTTAGTGTGGCGGGAGACTAACCCCGCTTTTTCCAGTTGATCAATGCGATTTGTCATAGTTCCTGACGTGACCATTAGCGTAGTTAGCATGTCCCCTGGGCTCAGGGTGTAAGGCGCACCAGAACGCCGCAAAGTTGCAAGCACATCAAAACTTGACCGATTAAGGCCAAATTCAGCGAAGACTTTTTCCATTTCACGAGTGAGATGATAGGCAACATTGCCTAACCGACCAATTAACCCCATTGGGCTAATATCAAGGTCTGGGCGCTCACGCTCCCATTGTTCAGTGATTTTATCGATTCTATCCATAGGTAAATAATGGGCGTTATTTATCTTGACGTCAAGGTAAATAAAAATTATCTTGATCTCAAGATAAATATTGAGAGTCATACTATGAATCGCTATGTTGTTTTAGGTTTAACAGCGTTAGCCCCCATTGTGTGGGGAAGCACTTATCTCGTTACAACCGAAATGCTACCTTCGGGCTTGCCGTTAACGTTGGCTGTTTTGCGTGCATTACCCGCAGGATTATTACTGATACTCTTTTTGCGCCAGTTGCCATCAGGGATTTGGTGGTTGCGTGTCGCCATTTTAGGGGCGTTGAATTTCTCACTGTTTTGGTGGTTATTATTTATTGCGGCTTATCGTCTGCCAGGCGGGGTTGCTGCAACCGTTGGCGCTGTGCAGCCGTTAATTGTGTTATTTTTAAGTCACTGGTTATTGAGTAACCGCTTATCAAGTGTTTCTGTCATTGCCTCACTCAGCGGTATTGTTGGTGTGGCGATTTTGCTGTTAACACCAACGGCTACCTTAGATTGGGTAGGGGTGATGGCTGGGTTGGCAGGGGCATTTTCAATGGCCGCTGGCACTGTATTAAGTCGACGTTGGCAACCTTCCGTAAGTGCATTGACCTTTACATCATGGCAATTAACCGCAGGTGGTTTGATTTTATTACCTTTTGCCTTGATCTTTGAGCCTGCATTACCCGCATTAACATCCGTGAATATTGTCGGTCTTAGCTATTTAACCTTAATTGGTGGGGCGTTAACATACGCGTTATGGTTCCGCGGATTGGCGTTATTAGGGCCGAGTTCAGTCGCATCCTTAGGTTTCCTTAGCCCTGTTAGTGCTGTGGTCTTAGGATGGTTTTACCTAGATCAGCAGCTGAGCACTTTACAATTTATTGGCATGATAGTGATCTTAGGGAGTGTTTGGGTGAGTCAGCGTGCAGAAGCACGTAAAGTACGGTGAAGTGGCATTTAATTGCGTATTATGCAAATTACCCTAGTTAAATTAATGAGATAAGCGCTTATGTTATTTTCTGATGACGAAAACATGATTGAGATAGCCCCTGATGCCTTCTTGCTAAAAGGTTTCTTACTGGGGAACAGTAAGGTGTTATTACAATCATTAAATAATATTTTTTCGCTATCCCCATTAAGAAATATGGAAACCCCAGGTGGGTATCGCATGTCAGTCGCGATGAGCAACTGTGGTGAGTGGGGTTGGGTGACTGACAAAACAGGGTATCGCTATATTAATAGTGACCCTGTCACTAATAAGCCCTGGCAGCCGATGCCTGGGATCTTTCGTCAATTAGCACAAGACGCAGCAGAAAGAGCGGGTTTTCTGGGGTTTGAACCCGATGCATGCTTGATTAACCGTTATGCAGTTGGGGCTAAAATGTCGCTTCATCAAGATAAAGATGAAGCGGATTTTTCACAACCGATTGTTTCGTTTTCATTAGGGTTGCCCTGCATATTTGATTTTGGCGGAGCCATACGTGAAGCGCCTAAAATAGCGCTGACACTGGAACATGGGGATGTGCTGGTTTGGGGAGGGAAGTCGCGTTTAAATTACCATGGTGTTCGAACCATCAAAGCGGGTGAACACCCATTGTTGGGGCCATACCGCTTTAATCTGACATTTCGCCGTTCGCAAAAATAACGCGTTTTTTACGTTGAGTTTGTTTACGTAATTTATACGTCAGGGCGAGTTCAATGCATATCCGTAAATCATTTTCTGGGGTTGGTTCATTGATTGGAGTGATAATTCCTCTGTTGCCTGAAAATTTGAGCATTGGAAATAACCCTCGGCACTCGTCAATTAATGTGGTCTGGCAATGTACAAATAATGCGACTTCATTTTTACTAAATTGATCAATGCGTACTGTCGTTCCTGATTGGCTGTGTGTTGCCAGGTAGCTAACTTGCCACCATTTTAACGGTTTCTTCTAATACAACTATGCTTGGGTGTTGCTGGGCAACGTCTACAATTAATGTTCGAAGTTGGATAAGTTTTGCTTTGATATCAGTGGAATAAGTATCAAAGCGTATTTGAACAAAATCAGGAATAGAATTATTCATTTTATGCATTAATTAATTGAGTGGTTGAAACAAATCTAATGCTTTTGAAGTAAACAAACCTTAAATAACTTTCTATTTGCCTTTTGCACAATCAAACCGCAGTTTGATTATATTGCATCCAATTTAGTGAGGGAAAATTTCCTTGAATAATAAATTAGTTACCCATATAACTATTGCCTAAGAATTTATATGACAGGGTATTGGTAGGTGAATTAATGTACAGCTTTACAAATGATTATAATGAAATTGCACATCCTGAAGTGATGAAAGCATTGAATGATTTAGCAGGGAAACGTTTTACAGGTTATGGTACAGATGGTCTATGTAAGAAAGTGGCAGATCAAATTAAACAACGTATTGGCCAGCCGAATGCAGATATCCATTTCTTTAATGGTGGGACGATCACCAATTTAACGACGATTTCTCATATTTTACGTCCACATCAAGCCGTTATTTCCGTTGTTGGTGGCCATATTGATGTTCACGAAACAGGGGCTATTGAAGCGTCAGGGCATAAAGTCATTACGGTAGAGTCTCCTTCGGGTAAGCTTACGCCTGTTCATATTAAAAAGGTGCTGGCCGAGCATCCAGATGAACATTCGGTTCAACCCAAATTAGTTTACATCAGTAACTCTACTGAAATTGGTACGGTGTATCGCAAAGCCGAATTGGTTGCTTTGCGTGAAATCTGTGACGCCCACGGTCTATTGCTATTTATGGATGGCGCACGTTTAGCATCCGGTTTGATGTCCACCGTGAGTGACTTAACCATTGAAGATATCGCACAACTAACGGATGTTTTCTATATTGGTGGAACAAAAATTGGCGCACTGACTGGGGAAATATTAGTGCTTTTAAACCCAGCAATAAAAACCGATTTTCGCTATAGCATTAAGCAAAAAGGCGGCTTGCAAGCCAAAGGCTGGTTATTAGCTGCGCAGTTTGAAGCATTATTTAATGATGACCTTTATTTCCAGTTAGGCCAACACATTAATGATACAGCAAACCAGCTTGCCGATTTCTTTACAGAAAAAGGATTCGGCTTTTTAGCGCCAGTGGAATCAAACCAAGTCTTCGTGATTTTACCTAATTCGCTGAGTGACAAGGTATTGAGTCATTATGTGGTCAGTAAAGTTTGTGAACCAACGGCAGATACAACGTGCTTACGTTTTTGTACCTCTTGGTCAACAACGTCACAAGATATTGAAAAGCTAAAACAAACTTTCAATTCGTTAATCTAATTTTCCTTAGATATATTGCCCGCATGAATTTGTGGGCAAATCTTTCCGATTTCTCGCATATCGTTTTCACAATTAAAACGGCACTATCCTGATATCTATTTAATTGTTCTGGTCGCGAGTATGCCTTGGACGTTTTCCCATCCTGCGGTGGTTTTTCCCATTAAACAGGCCAAATATTTTCGCTGGTTAAGTCTGCCTGCGCTTATTTTAGGTAGCTTGAGCCCAGATTTATACTATTCGTTGACGTGGTACCACGCTGCGTCACTGGCGCATGACTCTATTGGGTGGTTTTATACTGGGTTACCGCTATGTATATTGGTTTATTGTTTAACGCAAAAAATGGCACCAGCACTGAATAGAATAAGCCCTTTTATTATTCACACTATAAATGCACCATCTGTTCGACAAGGGGTAATTTTTGTTATTTCCTTGTATATAGGGGCATTAACCCATATTGTTTGGGACAGTTTTACGCATGAATCTGGGGCATTTGTCCGAGAAATTTCATTTTTGCAAATGAAATTATTTGCGATGTCTGACAGCCAAGAAATTGCTTTTTATAAATTATTACAGCACGTTGGCTCGGTGGGCGGCTTAGCCTACTTATGTTATCAATACTTTCAATTTCATCGTACGCTGCCCCATGAAATTAAAATCGAAAACAATAAAAAGCTAAAGCGATTAATCGTGCTTGGTGGCCTTGCATGTATATCGACGCTACCTTTGGCCTATTGGTTAACGCCGAAGACAAATGGTTTTAATTTCAATCGTTTTGTTTATTTAGAGTTAACACTAACGGTTCCTGTGTTTTTGATCATCGTATTGATCTTTGCATTTAGGCTCAATGTCTTATATCAACAAAACAGGGTAGATAGCGATTAGTTTTTTCGTAACCCATCAATCATTTTATCAATCGCATGAATGCTTTGCTGTAGGCGTTCTTGGCTATTGGCTTGAGAAATCCAATAAGCCGATTCGGCAAGTCCACCATTGATTAAAAAGGCAAGGGCGCGAGTATTAACATTGCCAATGATTTGCTTGCTCATTAATTCCTGTAACAAGAGGTCGACTTGCTCAGTACATTTAAGGTTTGATTTTGCAATGTCTTCAGCAATAACGGATTTGGCATCTCGTAAGATAATCTGTTGATAGTCAGTTTCTAACGCCATTTCTAAATAGGCATGACAGCGTAGGCGGAAGTTATTCCAAAGGTCAGTGGAATCAGCAGAAATTTTTTGTAATCGGCCATTCATTTGGTTATCAATTTGTTCGACAACAGCTGCAAATAAGCCTTTTTTATCGCCAAAATGATGATAAAGGGCACCTCGCGTTAAATCAACGCTTGCTGCAATTTCATCCATGGACGTTGCGGCAAACCCCAAACGGCTAAAATGTTCCCGTGCCGTGGTTAATAAAAGCTCGCGGGTCTCTTCCATTTGAGCTTGAGTTCTTCTTGCCATAAAACCTCTTACAAACACTGAATATAGTTATTTACATACACTATGTATGATTATATCATCATTATACATACTCGTTGTATGTATAATGAATTTATCACATGGAGCTTACATGCTAAGTCGCTATCAAGAACTCTTTCAAGCTGAAGGAAGCCAACGCTTTGTTATTGCAGGGTTACTGGCTCGTCTAGCGTTACCGATGATGGGCATTGGGATTATCACTATGCTGGCACAATTAAGGGATAGCTATACTTTAGCAGGGCTAATTTCGGCAACGTTTGTACTTACTTATGCATTATTATCACCACAAATTTCCCGATTAGTTGATAAACTTGGACAGTATCGCGTGTTACCTGTGGTCACGCTTATTAGTTTATCTGGGGTTTTGTTGCTCGTCACAACAACATGGTTTGCATTGCCCGATGCTGGGTTATTTATTGGTGCATTTTTAGCAGGTGCTATGCCCAGCATGTCTGCCATGATTAGGGCACGGTGGACGGAATTGTATAAAGGTCAGCCCATTTTACAAACGGCTTATTCCCTTGAAACTGTTTTTGATGATGCGACATTTATTGCAGGGCCTCCACTGTCTGTGGGATTGACGGTTATTTTGTTTCCACAAGCGGGCTTATTAGTTGCCGCTGTTTTATTATTGTTGGGTGTGATACTCCTTGTACAACAACGTAGTACGGAACCCAATGTTACCGTACATGAAACCTTATCACCGAAGCAAAAGCCGATTTTGTCGATGATAAGCTTACAACTGCTGATCGCATTAATGATTGCATTAGGGATCATTGTTGGGTCAGTGGACATCTTAAGTGTCACACTCGCGCAGATACAACAACAACCTGCTGCGGCAAGCGTAGTCTTGTCAGCTTATGCAATTGGTTCTTGTGCAATGGGGCTCGTTTTCGGGGCGCTCAATCTAAAAATATCGTTACCGCGTTTACTGGTTATTAGCGGGTTAATGACATTCTTATCTATTGTACCGATGTGGTGGGTGAGCGGCGTTTATTCCCTCGCAATTGTGGTGTTTATTTCAGGTTTATTCTTTGCACCAACAATGATTATTGCGATGTCATTAGTGGAAAATATCGTTCCACCAAATCGATTAACGGAAGGGATGACTTGGTTACTCGCCGGACTAAACATTGGTGTGGCTATTGGAGCCATGATGACGGGGAAAATGGTTGATACTTATGGGCTGAACGCGGGGTTTCTCGTGGCAATTGTTGGGGGCACTTTGGTCGTGTTATCCACCGCATTAAGTTACGTCCAACTCAATGCGCAACAAAAAATGACGAAAAAGTGCGAAACCGAGTGCCTATAGTACTAAAAGTTTAATAAAATAAGCATAAACAATAAGAGGTTATAAAATGCACAAGCCAATATTTAGGCAAGCAACACTTGGTGATGTCGATACGTGTTTCGCGATTGAAATTGAATCGTATGAAGGCGACGAGGCAGCGACAAAAGAAAAAATCGCAACACGTATAACACAGTATCCTCAAGGTTTTTTATGCATGGAAGTGGCTGGCGAAATCGTTGGCTTCATAAATGCAGGCTGCGCGTGGGATGTGGTGATGTCCGATGAAGAATTTAAAGAGCTTATCGGCCATGATGCACAGGCTCCGAATGTGGTCATTATGTCTGTTGTAGTTCACCCAAACCATCAAGGAAAGGGCTATTCATCCATGTTGATGACCGAATTTATTGCATTAATGCGAAAAAATAACAAAGAAACTATTCATCTAATGTGCAAAGAACGTCATGTGGATCTGTACAAGCATTTTGGCTACCAATATGTCAAACCTTCTGAGTCAGATCACGGTGGAATGACATGGCATGAAATGGTCATGGTGCTTTAGCTATCAAATGAAAACCAAGTTTATTTCAGATTAATTGTTAATATTATCAGTGATAAGCTTGGTTGATGTAACTTTAAATTAAACCCTACCAAAATCACTTCAGTACTGTTTCTTGCCGTTATCGTGTTATGATATCTCCATAATATACCGCTAAGTTTTGGATAAAATAATGGAAATATGGGTTGATGCGGATGCGTGTCCTAAGGTTATCAAAGAAGTTTTATATCGCGCAGCTGACAGAGAAAATGTGCAAATTACATTTGTTGCCAACCAACGCTTGTCGGTTCCGCCATCTCGTTTTTTAAAAACCTTACAAGTTCCTGCGGGCTTTGATGTCGCAGATAATGAAATCGTTCACCGTGCCCAAAAAGGGGATTTAGTGATTACTGCGGATATTCCCCTTGCTGCCGAAGTGATGGAAAAGGGGGCTTCTGCATTGAATCCTCGGGGTGAGCGTTACAGCGAGGCGACTATTCGCGAACGCCTGAATATTCGTGATTTTATGGATACGATGCGGGCAAGTGGTGTACAAACAGGCGGCCCTGCAAGCTTAAATCAACGGGATCGCCAACAATTTGCAAATGAATTAGATAAATGGTTATTGCAACGAAAAAAATCGTTAAGCTAAGCATATTTGATATCGACTAAATACCCTGATTTTGCGCAGTAAATCTGTATTTTAAAATAGAGTTGATAATAATTTCGTGTCTATAATAGAAAACCCTAAATTTTCGAAGACAAAATTATGGATCCGTTACATAGCATTATTATCACTCTATTTTTATTTATACTGACGTTTTTTAATCCTGGTGCCAATTTATTTATTGTTGTCCAAACCACACTTAGTTCAGGAAAAAAGGCAGGGCTCACTTGCGGTTATGGCGTCGTTTTAGGCAACGCTATCTATTCAGGGTTAGGATTATTTGGGCTTGTGACCTTAATGTCTGAATTTGGTGCTTTGTTTTCGTTAATTAAAATACTTGGCGGATTATATTTACTGTATTACGCGATTAGCGTTTTTAAAAATAAAACCCAACTAAATTTATCCACTGAGAATATGACTGAATACTTCCCTAAAGGTGTGTATTTTCGCCGTGGCTTAATTTCTGATCTTTCGAACCCGCAAACGGTGTTATTCTTCATGAGCATTTTCTCAACCACTATTTCCCCCTCAACGCCGCTATGGGCAAAATTGGTGATCTGGCTGGGGATCGTGTTGGCTTCATTGATATGGCGAATTATTCTCTGCCAAACATTTTCTCTTTCATCTGTTAGACGGCGCTATTCCCGTATTCATAAAGTGGTTGGGAAAGTGGTCGGGTTGATTTTAGGTACATTAGCAACAAGACTTATCTATCAAGGTGTTACAGAACTAATCATTAAAAAGTAGAGGGGATTAGGCTTCATTTGACTTTGCCTGATAATTGCATTTGCAATCATTGCAAGTGCAATTAAATAAGGCAAAGCGCTAATTTTACTTCGAGCCGCTTTATTTCCATTGATAAAAGCGTGTTTTGCAGGAAATAGTGATTTATTTTGGTATGTCAGCTCGTCCGTGTGTTTTGTGATGGGGATGCTGTATTTAGTCGGTGTGGTTTTTATCTAATCGAGAAAGACAAAAAGAGGCTTAAGCCTCTTTTTGCTAACTCTGGAGTATATTGCCGTTTTCTATGGCAACGTGGTATTCCGCCAACGCTGCCGCTTCTTTCGGTTCATGAGTGACTAATAAAATAGTGACACCATCGCGTTTTAATTGATTCACTTGCGACCAAAGTTGCTCTCTTGTTTGCCAATCTAAGCTGGAAAACGGTTCATCTAATAAGAGCAAAGATGGCGATGAAATCATCGCGCGAGCAAGTGCAACCCGTTGTTGTTCACCTCCTGATATTTCATGGGGGTAACGCTTGGCCAAGTGAGCAATATTCATCTTATCTAACAAAGCGATAATGTGTTGCTTATCTCTGGGGATTTTAGCCGCGTACTGGGCTAAACGGAGGTTGTTCATTACGTTCAACCACGGAAATAAATACAAACGCTGATTGAGATAACGGCAGGGGCGCTGCCATATGGGCAATTTATTCAATATGTTACCTTGGTAATAAATATCGCCTTGATAATGTTGGTAACCTGCAATGCAATTGAGCAGCGTGGTTTTCCCGCTACCAGAAGGGCCACAAATCGCGGTACAGCATCCCTCTCTAAGTGACAGTGTCACGTTCTTTAAAATCCCTGCATGAATATTCTCAAGATTTAGCATGGGTTTTCCGCCTTTTTAAACGGTGAAGTGCTAGCAACAGCACAACCGCTAATGCCATTAAAATTAGAGCACACCCGAGCGCGAGTGAAAAATCACCGCTGGCAATATTCAAATAAATTGCCATGGGCAAAGTTTCTGTTTTAAAGCGAGTTGCGCCAGCCAACATTAAGGTGGCTCCGAATTCCCCCAAAGCCCGTGAGTAGGCCAATATGCCGCCACTCATTAGCCCTTGCCAACAAAGAGGGATCTCAACCAAGATTAATGTTTTTGCAGGAGATAACCCCAAATTTAACCCTGTTCTGACAAAAGCAGGGTCAATGGCGGCAAATGCCCCTTGTGCAGAACGATATAGCACCGCACTTGCCACATAAGTTTGCGCAATGATCACGCCAAGTGGGGAAAATAACCAACGGCTTAGTTCTGGGAAAATCACAGAAAAAGGCCCTTGGCTACCCAAAAGTAGCAATAAGCCTATCCCAATGACTAACGGTGGAGTGACGAGGGGCAAGTCAAACAGTGCATCTACCGCACGTTTACCGAAAAATTCGCTGCGTGTCATCACCCAAGCCGCAGGAATGGCAATTAAGAATGCGAAAAATAATGACGTCAAGGATGTAGCAAGGGACATTAAAATCGCGAAATGAAACTCAGGCTCAGCAATTAATTGTGAAAGTAGGGATGGAGTGAGCTGAAACAACAGCGCCGTCAATGATCCGACAATCAAGAGTAATAAGAGCAATAGGGGCACAAGTGCCCACTTCATGATAGGGTACATATTGATAATTATTTTTTCGCGGTAACAGGTAAAAAACCATAATCTGTAAAGGCTTTGATACCTTCAGGCGCAGCAAAATACTCAGCAAGTAATTTAGCCTCTTTTGGCGCAGCGCTAGTGCTTAGTACTGCAATAGTGGCGATTTCTTCAGGGCTACCTTCTGGGGATGGCAACACAAGCAGTTTATCTTGGTTCTTCATCGCATCAGCTCGGCCAATAATTGCGGCATCCACTTCGCCATTTAGCAAATACATGGACAGGTGCTTAATCGTTGCGGCGCGAACAATGACTTTATCGCGTAATTGGTCACCATAACCGCTGGCATCAAGTAACAGTTCACCACTGCGGCCTAAAGCGATAGCTTTCGGATCGCCCATACCTAGCCGCAAATTACTTTTGGCGAGATCTTCAATACTGGCTATTCCTTGAGCTTTGTCTTTTCGTACGGCAACAACTGGGATATGGCGTACGATAGGGTATGCATCTGTTGCTAAAGATTTGGCTTGCAGTTTTTCAACATAATCTTCAGATCCCGGGAAAAACAAATCCCCTTGCTGAGTTAACTCAAAGCGCGTCAAAATTTGCCCCGAACCGCCATATTCAACAGTGACAGTATTGCCTGTTTCTTTTTCGAATTTTTCGACCACTTTTTCAATCGGTGGGCGCAATCCTGCTCCTGCGTACATGTGTAGCTGAGCAGCCATCGCTTGGGGTAATGTAAAGCAGATAAATAAAGAAGAGAGTAATAGGCGGCGCATGAGTACCTCGTTATCGTTATATAAAAAAACACATAATGAGGAATCAGGTTAAATTACGCAAGGCGCAACTGCGTAAGTTTTGATATTCATTAAGCTATTTGAGAATTTAATGATGAGTTGGCTTATCAGTCGAATGAACTTAAAGCCAAATCTGATTTGCTGGAGAGATAATTTGAAAGGGTTTCACACTCCCTGTTATAGAGAGAGTGGAAGCTAAAATTAGCGCTCTTCTAACACCTAACTGTAGAAGGCTGACAAGCCAAGAGGAATTTAATTAATGCGTGCGGTTTTACGTTGAATGTAAATCAACCACACAATGGCAAGAACAGCACACGCTAACCATGGTAACAACATGATATTTAAGGTTTGCCAACCTAGGTAATTTAATAGCCCGCCAGCAGCTAACGAACAGGCAAGGCTAACCATAAAGATACTCATGTCATTAGTTGCTTGCGCTTTAGCCTTTTCTTCTGGCGTGTAAGTTGAAGTCAAAAGTGCTGTGCCACTGATATACATAAAATTCCAACCAGTTCCCAATAAAATCAATGCACTAGCGAATGATGCAAAAGAAACACCTGAGAGTGCAAATAGAATATGCCCAATAAACATGGCAATACCCGCAAACATGATCTTAAGCACACCGAATCGCGTGATAAGGCTACCAGTAATAAAAGAGGGTAAAAACATACTTAATACATGAAGTTGCATTACGGTCGTGGTTGCACCTAATGAATGCTGATGGCTCATCATTGCAATCGGCATTGCTGTCATCGCAAGTACCATTACGCCGTAGCTGGTCATCCCAATAAATACTGCGACCAAATAGGTAGGTTGTAAAACGAGGGTTTTCCATGAGCGAGTTGATATAGGGGCGTGAGCCACCGTTTTTGGCTCAGCCATTGGGATATCTAATTTGCATAAAACGGCGATAGCACCGAGGGAAATTACCGCTAATAATAGAAAGGTACCTAAATATTGTGCATCAAAAAAGCTGGCGCTAGAACGGGCGAGTAAAGGCCCTAAAAGCGCAGCGACTACGCCACCAGTCATCACTAACGAAATTGCTTTTGGGCGATACAAATTATCGGCTACTTCACTGGCTGCAAATCGATAAAATTGCGCAAAAGCTTGGTAACCACCAATTAAAATCGTTCCAAAGCTAAGAACATATAATGATTGGATGACTATTCCATATGCTGCAATTAGCCCACCTATTATCCCTAAGAGTGCACCGACCAAAAAACCATTTCGTCGCCCAATTTTGGCCATCCAAAGAGATGCGGGAAACATCATCGTGGCCGTTCCCAAAAACATACCTGCAATGGGTAATGTAGCTAATGTTGGAGATGAAGCCATCTGGGCTCCCGCAAGGGCTCCGATGGTCATCACCATGACAGAGACAATTTGAAATAATGCTTGGGCACTCGCTAGCAGCCACACTTGTTGGTACATTTTTTTGGGGTGCATAAAATATGGCCTTAGAAATTAATTAGAGGGCAGAATATGTTTGAGCTTTTGAATTACCAAGTTTATGTCTTGTTGGGTTACGCCAAGGCCAAGACTAAAGCGGATAGCACCAAGACCATAACTAGAGTCAACGTTCATCGCCGAGAGCACAGGTGAAAGGGTGGCTTGACCTTCGTGGCAGGCAGACCCTGTCGACGCAGCAACACCCGATAATTTACCTAGAAGATCAGCGCCTTGTTGGTGTTTGAAACCCACATTTAATGTGTTTGGCAAACGGTGGGTTTCATGGCCGTTTAGTAAAACCTGGTCACCATAAAGGTCAACAAGTTGCTGCCAAAAATTGTCGCGTAATTGTCTTATGTCAGCGTTTTTATTTTGTGTTTGTGCAATTTCGCATGCAAGGCCAAGCGCCGTGGCAAGTAACAAGCTTTCTGTACCAGCACGAAGGCCATTTTCATGCCCAGCACCGTGGTTAATGGGTTCTAACATCGTGCCGCGGCGTACATATAAAGCACCAATCCCTTTCGGGGCATAGACTTTATGTCCAGCAATACTTAACAAATCTACATTCAGCTGATTAACATCGATTGTGACTTTTCCAATGGATTGTGCCGCATCAGTGTGAAAGCAAATGTTGTTTTGTTTAGCAATATAACCAATTTCTTCAATGGGTTGGATAGTACCTGTTTCATTGTTGGCGTGCATAATACTAATGAATGTCGTGTTAGGCGTGATTGCATTACTCACATCTAGCGGCGACACACGACCAAATTGATCAACAGGAAGATAAGTGACTGTTGCACCTAATTTCTCAAGAAATGCGAGAGGGCTTAAAATTGATGGATGTTCAGTGATTTGCGTAATTATATGTGGATTAGGATGGCGTGATAACTGATTAAAAAAATGCCCTTTGAGTGCGAGATTATTTGATTCAGTTCCGCCACTGGTAAAAATAATTTCATCGGTATGTGCACCTATTAACGATGCAACTTGTGCACGGGCATGTTCCAAACGCGATTTTGCATTATCGCTAGCCCAATGCTGGCTTGAAGGGTTGCCATACAGTGAATTCAATAGCGGCTGCATTGAGGCTTGAACTTCAGGGTGAATCGGTGTGCTTGCATTAAAATCAAAATAGAGAGATGGCATAGTTAACCCAATTAAGTAATTAGAATGTTAATAACTTATCACTAGTCATGACCCAAGTAGAGAGATCTTGCATGGTTGCTTTCTGCACCCCTACAAAATAAGGCTCATTTTTATAAATACCGCAGCGAGTTTGGCAAGTACCACACACTTTGACAGAAGCACCTTGGGTGATTAAGTCTTTTAAATTTTGGCTAAGATCTTGGTCGTAGTCTGTCGGTGGTTTGCAGATATCACGGGCAAGATCCACTGAGTCATTCATTAAAAAAATGCGGATTTCACATCCATCTGATAATAACTGTTTTGCTAAACGCAAAGCATTCCATGTGACATCGGTTCCATCGTAGGGTTCACGGTTTAATATTATTAAGGCTTTCATGGTATTTTACCTGTATTTAGATTATAGTAACAATCGAAACATTCAATTAATATCGATAATGATTGATCGTAAAGTTGCCTATGTCAATATGTTAAACGGAAATTTGCGGTGTAGGGGAAAGCGATAAGATAAGGTACAATTCAATGCAGATGAGCATGACAGGCGAAAAGAAGTGGGATTTTCGGAGGAAAATATGGCCAATATCGACCCTAAACAGCGTATTTATGCCAATTTGGCAGAAATAGCGCAAAGTATCAGCCATCCAAGCCGATTAGAACTTTTAGAGTACTTAGCACAAGGAAAAAGAAGTGTTGAGGAACTTGCTACACTTTGTGGTATTGAATTTGCCAACGCTTCCCGTCATTTACAAACATTACGTCGTGCGCGGTTAGTTGAAACGGAACGTAAAGGAAAACATGTTTATTACTCAATTGTGAACCAAGATTCGGTGATAGAACTCCTTAATGCTTTAGGCATTGTTGGTAAGCAAAACAATGCTGAAATTAAGCAAATCATGGCAGATTATTTTGAAGCAAGAGACAAACTAACACCAATTTCTCGTGAGGATTTGCTGGCTCAATTAACGGATGGCAGTGTCACTTTATTAGATGTTCGTCCTGAACGCGAATTTAACCAAGGTCATCTACCTGGTGCACTAAATATTAGCGTGGAGAAGCTTGCAGAGCAGTTGTCCCAACTCCCTAAAGAAATGGAAATTGTGGCGTATTGCCGTGGCCCGTATTGTTTGTTATCACTTGACGCCATTGAATTACTTACAGCCCAAGGATTTAAAATTAGGCGGCTTGAGGAAGGTTTCCCTGAATGGAAAGCAGCAGGCCTGCAAATAGAAAATGCTTAAACTTTTAAATGAGAAAAGGCCCACAGCGTGGGCTTTTAACGTCTATTAACGGAGGTTTAGCCACTGTTCAACTTCTTGATATGTACCTTGAAAAACAATTCTCTCTTGTTTCTGGCTTAATTGATAACGATACATTGGGTCATAATATTCATGTAGTAATGGGCAAAGCCAAGAAAAATGTGATTGGGTTTCGCCCGTCACTTGCTGGTGAATTAATGCAGTATCTAATAACGCCGTTAATTCAGCAGCCCGTTGAGAGCCCAATCGCTTTCGAATTGCAAACAGGCCATGATGTAAATACTCACTGTAAAATTGCCAGCCTTTCTCTTCACCGTATGCACCAAGGAAATCATGTGTCATCTGGTCAAAATATTCATTTTTAAGGCGTTCAAGACGTAATTCAAAAGGGTCATCAATAACAGCGATAGCCGCTGTTTCCATTTGAGAACGTAATGATATAGGCAGGCTATTTGCACCAATTGCTCGCCCTTCATCTTCAAGTACCCAACGCGTATGATTTGAAGACTTTTTGAGCATATCGACAGCAAGATGATTTTCAAAAGTCGCTTGGGAAAATTGTGCTTGCAAAGTGCGACCGAAAGACGAGCCGCGGTGATGGGCAATACCTTCTAAATCAATCCCATCTGGTTGGTTATGAACCAGAGTTGTTTTACCATTTCCTGTGCATCCACCGATTAAAATAGTCGGGCGTAGGGATAACTCATTAATGGCATCAATAGTGGTTTGACGAAGTTTTTTATAACCGCCATTAATTAGAGGGTAGTCTATGCCATTCTCTTTAAGCCATGCTTGTACAATATGTGAACGCATACCACCGCGAGCACAACAAATAAAACCACTTGGATATTGTTGGCAAGCCGTTTGCCATGCAGTGATACGGTTGGCTTTGGTTTCACCACTCACTAATTGATGACCAAGCTCAACCGCTTTATGTGACCCATACTGTTTGTAGCAAGTACCAACAGCAGCGCGTTCTTCATCATTCATTAGTGGAAGATTTACCGCGGCAGGCATTGCACCTTGTTGAAACTCAATGGGAGCACGGACGTCAATAATGGGGGTATCAGAAACAAGTATCTGGTGAATATTTTGCAGTGAAGGGATTAATTCCATAATAGTAAAAATACGCTTATCCAAGTAGCAATACCGAATACTATACGCCTAATTCCGTATTTTTACAGCTATCGCTGAATCAAAAAAGGCCTATTAAGGTATAACGATTGTTGTTTTTCATATTATGGTGTTGCGAATAGTGTTATATTGTAAATCGGAATTTGAACATGAGTAAGGGGCTGTACGATGAAAATGTTAACTATCCAGGAAATGACAGAGACACAAAAAAACCGAGTGCGAACACGACTTGCACAAGAACGTAAGAAATTAGAACGTGAATTAACCAATTCTGAGCAAACGAAAGTCAAAAAAGAAATTATTGCGGAAATTTCTAAAGAAGTTGATAAAGAAACTAGAAAAATTCGAGCGCAACAGAAAAAAGATAAACTAGTTCCAAGCGATACAACATACAGTTGGTCTTCGAGTAATCATCGACGGGGTTATCGCTAAATTAAATGAATGAGTAATATATTTTTTAATTGTTAGTATAAAAGAATCGCGTATTTCATTAAATATGAAGTACGCGATTCTTTTATTAGATACTAAATACTAATTGGGCAGCACGCAGTGCGCTTGAAGGGGAAGATAAGACACATCGTTATTCAGGTAAAGAACGGGATGCAACAGGGCTTTACTATTATGGTTATCGCTATTATCAGCCATGGTGTGGGCGTTGGTTAAGTGCCGACCCTGGTGGAACTGTCGATGGATTGAATTTGTTTCGAATGGCAAGGAATAACCCACTGAAATATAAAGATAATAATGGGCTAAATCCGTTTAATCAAATTGTTGAATATTATCATCGGCGCATTGATGAAAAGGCTAAAATAAGAGCCAATGAAAGCTATAAAATCATGTCGACAGGTACAGATTGGGTTTCACGCTCTGATGATTCAATCCCGTTTATGGATCTCGATTCTTTCAATGCAATGACGCAGGATAATATGCAGAATTTACGCCTTGCTGTGGGTGAAATCAGGGGCGATTCGTTAGAATTTGTGAATAATTTCAACGAATTAAAATTTGACTTAATTCATTTCACAGATAAACGATTTTTAGAACGTGGTAGTCATGCCGTTTTTCGTTCCCGAGATAGCTTGCTAGACAAAATGCTGATCCGCTCTGACCACACGAACACCACAGATTTCGATTTTGTGGGTTTAAAAACAAAAGATTTTGTTTTTTTCTCTCTCGGTGTTGAGGGAGTGACAGGGAAAATGGGTAGCCGATTTGGTGATTTAAAATATGTTACCCCACTAAATTCAGTGCGTGATTATAAGTATTTAAAATATGGGCATATGGCAATTAATGATACGATGCTGTTTGATAAAAGAATGACATCACAAGGTAGGCTTGTTGACAAATTTCGAGGTGATCTGTGTGCTGCCGCAACATTAACTCATGAAAAAATTGCAACAAAACCCAGTGATACGCTTTATCCGTATAGTGATTTTAAAGAAGCACTTGCATTACGCATCGTCAAATCAACGCGATTACTCAACAAACATTCGCAACAAATTGTTTTCTCAACAACTTCAGACGCAGAATTCGATAATTTAATTTCCCTTTTTTACCGCCCTCAAATTCTTGTCCCTAAAAAATTACATTCGAAGAATACTCGAATTGTACAAGGGCAGAGAATGAATATTCATTAATGATTTGAATATAAAGGAAAATAATATGAATTTGTCTTTGTTTACATCAACACCATTAGTGGTTGTAAGGGATAATCGAGGAAATAAAATCCGGAAAATTGACTATTATAGGCATCCTAATTTTGCAGAACAGACCGAGGAGCGTATTGAGTTTTATCAATTTAACACTCATGGTTTCTTAGCAACCGTTGCTGACCCGCGACAATATGTAAAACAACAAGTTAATTTCAATTATAGATATAACCTTTTGGGGTTTTCACTGCAAACTCAGGGAATAGATAACGGTACGGTGAGGGTTCTTAATGATTCTGCAGGACGTTTGTTATTAAGTCTTAATGCCAATAATTTATGGCGTACTTTTGTTTATGAAACGTCAGCGTCTTTAGGCCGGTTAACGCATATTTGGGAAAAAACTGCCGAGCAGGGGGAGCGTATTAGTGATTACCTTGAATATGCAGGGAACTCACTTCACGAGCAAAATGCTAATTTGTCTGGTCAATGTATTCGTCACTATGATACGGCTGGCCTATTGCAAATAGGCCAAATCTCTCTCACTGGGGAGGCAATTCACATTACAAGAAAGTTAATTCAATCACTTGATAATCAAGATTTTTATGTTAACTGGAATACAAATGACCGAGATGGGATGTTAAATCCTGAGCCTTTTTGTACAGAACTAAAAAATGATGCAACTGGGGCTAACATTCTTAGTATAAACGCAAAGGGGCATCAACAGCGTTTACATTATGATATCGCAGGGCAGTTACAATTTTGTGGGTTAACCATAAAAGGCGAGATTACACAATGCATGATCAAATCAATAGAGTATTCCGCAGCTGGGCAAAAACTGTATAAAAAATTGGGAAATGGTGTTGTGACATATTATGAATATGAACCACAAACACAACGGCTTATTCGGTTTAGCACTGAACGAGCAAATAATCACGAATTGGGTTTTAAATGTTTTCAGGATTTGCGTTATCAATATGACCCCGTCGGAAATATATTATGTATTCGTAATGATGCAGAGCAAACACGTTTTTGGCAAAATCAAAAAATAGAGCCTGAACAAAGGTTTACATACGATACACTGTATCAGTTAGTGAGTGTAACAGGCCGCGAAATGGCGAATATTAATCAGCAAAGGCATGCATCTCCTCAACGTTTTATGTTCGATAGTTCGATGTACACCTATTACAATCGCACATATCATTATGATAAATCAGGTAATTTAATCGAATCCCGCCATCGCACTCCAGCAATACATAGCGGCTATACAATAAAAATGACGGTCAGTGATAGAAGTAACCGCGCAATAGATTATTCATTGGCGATGGAAGCTAAAGATGTTGATGCATTTTTCACGCAGAGTGGACAGCAAAAGCAATTAATGAAGGGCCAAACGCTGGATTGGACTGTACGTCAAGAATTACTGAGTATGAGGGGGGAAACGATTTACGAACAATACCGTTATGGTAGCGACCACCAACGAATTTTTAAACTCACCGAACATAATCAACAAATAGCGACTGTCATTTACTTACCTAATCTCGAACTAAAAAATATTAACCATCAAGAGAAACTTCAGGTTATCCATATCAATGAAACCAATGGAGTGCGGGTTCAGGTTTTGCATTGGGAACAAGGAAAACCTAAAGAAATAGATAATAATTCAATACGTTATTCTATTGATTCATTTAATGGCAATAGCGGATTAGAGCTAGATAGCCAAGGTAACTTAATTAGCCTAGAAGAATACTACCCCTATGGAGGGACTGCAGTATGGCTTGTACGTAATGACGTTGAAGCGGATTACAAAACGATACGCTATTCAGGAAAAGAACTTGATGCAACAGGGTTATATTACTACGGTCATCGCTATTATCAACCATGGTGTGGTCGTTGGCTAAGTGCAGACCCTGGCGGAACAGTCGATGGTTTAAATCTTTTTAGAATGACGAGAAATAACCCATTAAAATACCAAGATAATGATGGTCTTAACCCAATTGACCGCGTTGTAGGATATTACCAGCAGTATAATAATTACCGGGCAAAATCACGTGCCAACCAGAGCTACCAGATTATGTCTTTAGGTGAACGATGGTTAGATAATAATAGCTATCGCCCTGTTTTTAATAACTTAGAGACATTTTTTGCGCATACTCAGGAAAATATGGTTCAGATTAGGACTAAGGTAGGTGACCTGAGTGATGATGAGAGAGGTTTTGTTGATAACTTTACTAAGCTAGATTTCACCTTACTGCATTTTTCAGACCAACAATTTCTTAAACCCCATAACCGTGCAACGTTTCGTTCAAGAAATGAGCTCATCAAGAAAGGGATCTTATCTGCGTGTGAAACCAATACCACACCAAGCGATGTACTGAACTTGAAAACGGTTGATTTTGCTTTTTTCTCATTAGGGATCAGAGGAGTGCGCGGAAAAACACGGAGTGAATTCGGTGATAACCTGTACGTCACTTCTGTAGATGATATCACGGGCTATAAGTATATGAATTATAGCCATATGGCTATCAATGATACCTTGGACTTTTATCGCAGAGAAACGGATATAAAACGTTTAACAGCACGCTTTCCTGATGACTCATCAGGTGTCGCCGCACTAAAAAGTGAAACGATCGCAGAGAGTGCGATTAACACGTTGTATTCATTTCAAGATTTTAGAACAGCACTTGCTTTAAGAATCGTGGACTCAGCACGTTTGCTTTCTTCTGAGTCACAGTTAAGTGTTTATGAAACCTCAACCAATGACAGTTTTGACCAATTAATTTCGTTATTTTACCGTCCTCAAATGCTTGTTCCTAAGAAATTAAAATCCAAGGCAACGACGGTGTCTAATGTTCGGCTTAACTAATGGGGTCAAATTAAACGTTTTTTAAAGGAGGAAAAATGGATGAATTTTCAATGGGGAAAACACCTTCAATAACGATTACTGATAATCGCGGGCTCAATATTCGGTTAATTGAGTATTATCGCCACCCAGAGACCCCCGAAATAACAGATGAAAGACTCACCTTTCAGTCAGTTGATATTCGTGGATTTCTGCTTGGGATAAGTGATCCTCGTTTACAGGAGAAAACGTCTTTCAATTTTCGTTTTAAAGCAGATTTGTCAGGCCTTGTATTGGTGAGTGAAGGCGTAGATAACGGACAAACGGTGACGATTAACGATATAGAGAGTCGATTATTAGTGAGTATTGATGCTAATGGTGTTACCCGTACTTATGACTATGAAGATAGTACTTCCTTAGGTAGGCCATTGTGCTTGAAAGAAAAATTGGCTGGTGGAAAGACTCGAGTAACCGAATGTTTCGAATATGCGGATAATTCCATTATTTATCAAAATATTAATTTATGCGGCCAATGCATTTTCCACTACGATACGGTAGGATTATTGCAATTAGACCAAGTCTCATTATTGGGAAAAGCGATTTCACAAACTCGACGTTTAATCCAACATGCTGAAGATGCTGAATATGAGGTGGATTGGCAAACTGATGAAAGGGAGGAACAACTTGCGGTTAGCCAATTTGTCAGTTATTGCATCACGGATGCAACAGGGGCAAACTTAGTGACTGAAGACACTAAGGGCAATCAACATCGGCAATCTTATGATATTGCAGGGCAATTAAAAACCTACAGCTTAAAAATTAAAAACGCGTTAGAGCGGTGGGTTGCAAAAGAGATACAGTATTCTCCTTCAGGTTTGAAAACCAGTGAAGAACTTGGTAATGGCATTGTTGCAAACTACGAATATGAAGCACAGACTCAATATTTAGTTCGTGTGAAAACCCAAAGGCCAACGGATCATTTATTGGGGTTTAAATTAATTCAAGATTTAATTTATCAGTATGATCCCGTGGGCAATGTTGTTTGTGTTCGTGATCAGGCGGGGCAAACACGTTTTTGGCACAACCAAAAAGTTGAGGCAAGACAAGAGTTTCAGTATGACTCATTGTATCAATTAGTCAGCGCGTCTGGGCGTGAAATGGCAAACCAAGTTTACCAATCTTCAGCACCTTCCCGTTGTATTTCGTTTGATAATGCAACCTATACGCGATATTTTCGTACTTATTGTTATGATAATAGCGGTAATTTAACGAAAATTTCCCATCGCTCACCTGCAACAAACCAACGTTATTCAACACAAATAATCACTAGCAATCAGAGTAATCGCGCAGTATTAAACGAATTGGCTTCAAGCGCAGAAAAAGTCGATGAGTTATTTACTGCAGCGGGGCAACAGAAAACACTGCTTCAAGGCCAACACCTTAACTGGACAACTCACCAGGAACTTCGCTCTGTCAAAAGCGCTGATGCTATAGAACATTACTGTTATGACCATCAATACCAACGAACAGTGAAAGTGACTGAACGTTCGGGACAAAAAATGAAAGTGATATATTTACCGAACTTAGAGTTAAGAAATCGCAACGATGATGAAATATTACAAGTGATTACGGTTAATAGCTTGATTGGGGTACAGTTTCAAGTATTACATTGGGAATGTGGCAAGCCAAAAGGGGTTGCCAATAATGCCATGCATTATTCACTTAGTTCATTAACGGGAAACCAAGGAATTGAACTTGATAACGAAGGAAATATCCTTAGCCAAGAAGAATATTATCCTTATGGCGGAACAGCAACTTGGTTGGCAGATAATACCTCTTTAGCAGGTTATAAAACGCGGCACTATGGTAATAAGGAACTTGATATGACAGGGTTATATTATTATGGTCGCCGTTACTACCAACCATGGATTGGGCGCTGGCTGAGTGCTGACCCTCTGGGTGCTGCTGACGGGAATAATTTATACCGTATGGCGCGCAATAACCCAATGACATATTATGACGAACAAGGGCAATACCCTAAAATTGCTCATTATATTTGGCTTGGTCACAAAGAACTTCCCGCTGATGGCATCAGTAATATTGCCAGCTTTAAACATAATAACCCTCAATATCAGATTAATTTGTGGAGTGATAACCCAACGAAGTTGAAAAATAAGCTCATTGAACGAGGTTATAGCCAAGCGATATTCAATGTTATCAATGTTCAAAAACCTGCCCCATTTGATTATCAATATCAAGCAGCGATTAACCGAGAATCGACTAATACAACCTATGCGAATTATGCGGCTGCATCAGATATGTTAAGAATCGGTATTTTAAGGCGGTTTGGTGGGTTATATATGGATATTGATGTTATGGTCGATGGCCCAATTGGGGAAATTAGACCACTTTTAGACAACCAAGACGAACTTCCCGATCTGCTAATTCATCATGGGAGGGATTACAAAGGAAAAACTGCCTTAGGTAATGCCGTTATTGCCGCCAAAAAGAATGCATTTAGTCTACACAGTGTAATGCGTTATATTCGCTATCTTTATACGCATAATGGGGTAGAGCCTTTTCTTGACGTTGTGCCCCAAAGCAAATTTGATACCTTGACGGCTAAAAAGAATTATTATTACCCTAATATTCCTTGGTCAGTTCTCATGTGGCAAGGAAAGCGTTTAATTCCACATATGCGCCGTAATATTACAGTCGATGGTACAGGCCCTGGTATGTTTGTCAGTTGGATCCGCTCCAGTTGCCCATTTGATAAAAGCATGCGAGCGCGAAAACTCATCAATCAGTCAGGCTTTTTTGGTCATAGAGCATCACTAACAAGTTGGGGGTTTGGGCTTAATGCAGATGGGCAAACATGGTATAAACCCCGCAAAGCTCGACGCGCTTCTATCTAAAATTTAACCTCAATCTGGATAAAAAATAAGTGAGATTGGGGTTATCAACTTGTTTGGCGAGCATCACCGCTTGTGCTGCATTTAGTCACGGGGGGATCTTGAACTAATATAGATAAGTAAAATTCACTAAGTGACTGTTTATCAGAGTGTTCTACTAGAAAATTTAGCTTATTTACCGTAATTTGGCTGAATACATTTCCGCCAAAGATGCTTTTACGATGAAAAAACGTATTTTATTGCTGATTTTGTTTACCAGTTTTAGCTATGCAAAATCCAATTATCATAATAATTCCTCCCGTCATGATACACAAGTTGTGCATATCTGTGCATTATCACCATTTTCTGAATTTTATGCAGAAGCTGCGTTTTCAGAACAAAATGCACGGCAAAAAACGTCTCGTCGCTGTGAGTTAGGGCAAGGGAAAGGCAGTATTTTTTGTAAAGCCAAAGATGCGAAATGTAGCACCAGCAAAATATCATTCAATGGTGATTATCTCGAAGAGAGCATGTTTGTATACACAAAAACATGGCAAAAGGGAGAGTATCTTGAAATTGATGAAAATATTCCTAACTTATCCCGTTATGATTTTGCAGATAAAATTGCCTCTTACAGTATTCCTGATGGCTGGACAGTGCGTTTTTATGAAGGGGTTAATTATACAGGGAAATACCACACAGAATCGGGTGGCGAGCACAACGCATTAGGTTATGGTGAGAAAATACGCTCCATTAAAATCATACGTCGTTGATTATGTGAGTACATAAGGTCAGAGAACCTGACCTTATTCATTATTTAAGATTCTAACATATTAACGAATTGGCTGTTTATTCAATGGCTAACAGCCAGTTTTGTTCCGCCATTACCTTACCATTAATTTGCAACTGTATTTGCTGTTTTCCTGCATAATATTGTCTTGTGGTGATGGGCTTAACCGTGTGTTTTTTTTCTAGGGTGAGGGTTTCATAGGCACCGAGCGTCATTGTGCGTAGCTTAAATACTTTTGGCGCTGTTTTTCCGTTCGCTTTCATAAAACCAATAATATAATCGATCACCAAATTTTGCGGTTTATCACTGAATGAACGTAGAGAAAGCTCAAGTATTAAATTTTCACCGAGTTTAATATTTGGAGTGACATTAAATCGTTCAATAGAAACTTGCGCCCCATGTTCCACACCAATAAGTGCCAACGCGTTGTGGTTTCCTTGTTTAATTAGCGTTCTTAATGCTTGTTTAGTGATCCATTTGATATATTGCTGTTCTTGTGGTGTATTGGCCTGTTGTTTCCATTCAGTCAGTAGTTGTGTCACGTAGCTAGGGTGGTCTTTCGAAATATCATTAAGGTGGTTGGCCACGCTTTTGCGGACATATAACTCACTATCAAACTTAAGTGCATCTAAAATTGGGCGAGTGATAATAGGGTTTTGGATAAACGCATGTAATTTCTCACCCCAAGGGAGGCGAGAACGAGTACCTTCAGATGCCCAACGGCGCACATGGACATTATCATCAATAGTGCATTTGGTTAGAAAGCTCATGGTTTCATTAGGGTATTGCTTGATAAAAGGGCGAATGGCCCATTCAGAGGTAAAATAGGTGGTGAGTAATTTTAAGGCATCGAGTGAAATGTCGTAGTGTGCTAAACCTTGTACTTGAATAAACTCAGCCAATGGCCAAATAGCAAATCCTTGTAATTGATTTTGTTTTAGCACCGAAATAATGATTTTAAGTGCGCTAGGGTAATCAGATGGCAGTGCGGTAATTAAAACGTCTCGGATCGCATGGACTCGTGCTTTCATTTCAAGTTGGGACATTTTAGAGGCTAAATCATGCAATGTTTTTGCATTAAATTCTGGGTATTCAACACTAATGAGTTCAGCAAGTCGCTGTAACATCGCTTCATTAAAATGGTGCTTAAATGCTTTATCATTTTGTTCTTCGATTACACTCGTCATACCCATTCCCACCTCGCTATTTAAAGGAATATATTGCCTGAAATTGCCTTGGCAGAATATGCTATTTTTGTATTTTAGCAGGAAAAAACTTGTACTAGACCAATCAGTCCAGTACAGTAGTGCCATGAATAAACACACAGAACACGATACACGTGAACATCTTTTAGCTACGGGTGAGCGCCTTTGTCTGCATCTTGGTTTTACGGGGATGGGGCTTAGTGAACTTTTAAAAACTGCACAAGTACCTAAAGGATCGTTTTACCATTATTTTCGCTCTAAAGAAGCGTTTGGTGTTGCGATGTTAGAACGTTATTACACAGACTATTTACAACGCCTAACAAAGCACTTCGAACAAGGGGCAGGGAATTACGGCGACCGATTTTTAGCTTATTATGGTGAAATGCTGCAACAGGTCTGCCAGGTGGGTCATATTAATGGTTGCCTCACGGTAAAATTATCAGCTGAAGTGTGTGACTTATCTGAAGATATGAATAAAGCGATGGATGAGGGTGTTCGGCAAATTATTGGTTTGCTTGCGGATGCCTTAGAAAAAGGTCGCCAAGAAAAATCGCTTTATTTTATGGGTGATCCTTTATCAAACGCTCAAGTTTTCTATGCGCTTTGGTTAGGGGCAAATTTACAATCAAAAATTACACGTAGCACGGTTCCATTGGAAAACGCGTTGGAACATGTAAAGAATACACTTCAGACGCCAAATAGTTAAATGGCGTTTTTATTTCTCTAATTACTAGTCGACTGGTCTAATATGGAGCTGTTATGTCGCAAAAACAATTATTCACACCACTTAAAGTTGGTGCTTTCACTGCAGCAAATAGAATATTCATGGCACCATTAACGCGTTTGCGTAGTATTGAGCCAGGTGATGTCCCTACAGAATTAATGGGGGAGTATTATCGTCAACGTGCTAGTGCAGGGTTGATCATTTCGGAAGCGACACAAATTTCAGCGCAAGCAAAAGGCTATGCAGGGGCTCCAGGGTTACATAGCCCTGAGCAAATTGTCGCTTGGAAAAAGATCACAGAAGCGGTACATGATGCAGGTGGTCATATTGCCGTACAACTGTGGCACACGGGGCGAATTTCCCATGATACGTTACAACCTGAGAATCAATCACCTGTTGCACCTTCGGCACTAAGTGCTAACACACGTACGTCTTTACGAGACGAGCAAGGTAAACCAGTGAGGGTTGAAACCTCAATGCCGCGAGCGCTAACATTACAAGAAATCCCTCAAATTGTTGATGACTTTCGCCAAGCGGTAGAAAATGCGCGCCAAGCGGGATTTGACATGGTGGAATTACATGGTGCTCACGGGTATTTATTGCACCAATTTTTATCGCCAGATGCAAATCATCGTGATGACCAATATGGTGGTAGTATTGAAAACCGCGCACGTTTTTTGTTGGAAGTGATTGATGCCGTATGTGAACAATGGGCACCAGAGCGCATAGGTATTCGACTCTCTCCAATTGGTAGTTTCCAAAATACAGGAAATGGCCCCGATGAAGAGTCAGACGCATTATATGTGATTGATGCGTTAAATCAGCGTGGGATTGGTTATTTACATCTTTCTGAGCCTGATTGGGCAGGCGGTAAGCCTTATACAGAGGCATTTCGTCAAAAAGTTCGCCAGTGTTTTGATGGTGTAATTATTGGTGCTGGTGCTTATACTATTGAAAAGGCAGAAGATTTAATCGAAAAAGGATTAATTGATGCCGTAGCTTTTGGCCGTGATTTTATCGCAAACCCTGATTTAGTTGCGCGCTTGCAGCATGGTGCACCACTGAATCCTCAGCACCCTGAAACATTTTATGGCGGTGGTGCAGAAGGTTATATTGATTATCCATTTATGAAATAGAAATATAATAGATATAGGCGCAAGCAACGGATGACTACTAATTTTTCTTGCGCCAAATTGTAATGTATATATTGCAATATTGACTTTTTTTATACTATTTGGAATATATACGTTACCATTTTAATCTGAGTGTATTCCAAACACTCTCCCTCAGTGCAGCTGGAACACCATGGTGTTCAGCAAGCTCTCGCCACGTTGAGACCACGGCAATTGTCTCATCAATTATTTTTTTTGCTTTATTTCTACGTAGGTGTGTAATTTGTTCTGTGATTGACAATAAGTCATCATGGGTAAAATTATCACGTTTACCCGCTAATGACAGTTGGTGAGATTGTACCCATTCTGAGTCTTTTTTATAACTCCAAGCGAGGTCATAAGCAGGCGCTAACTGCCATTCGTATTGGTCGTTCACCATAAATGACCAATTCTTAGTGTGGTCATCATGGTTACGGGCGATGATATTAAACACCATTCGGCGATATATTTGCTCTTGCTCTTTATTTGATAAACCCAACTGCCTTGCAGTTAACAGTAGCTCTTCGTAACTAAATGCACCTGGTTTTCTAAAGTCTGCATGCGCTAAGCCACATAAACTAAGGACGTGATATTTTAAATTTCCCACTCTGTCAAAGCGCTTAGTCATAAAATGAGCACGTCCACTCTGTGCTTCCCTTAATAACTCACATTCTGACATTTCAATACCCACTTGTGTGGCCATCAGGTAATAAACATACTCCATCACCCCAAATCCTTTTGGGTCGCCAAAGGTTTCTTTATTGCTTTGGTGCTCTACAACACCATCAAATTTAAGTAAGTAATGTTCAAACCCTTCTGGGACTTTTACTTGGCCTGAGCGGATTTCTGTACGGTCTTTATTGACTGCGACTACGGCTTTAGCACGTGCACCACCTGCAGAGGTGCCGATTTGTAGCAACTTAGACATCGAGGATTCTTCACTATCCGTTAAATGCAAATCATCTCGCGCATCCAACACTTTTTGGGCGATATTGACCAATTCTTCAATCAATATTGGGGTATCTTCTTCAATGTTCGGGTAATTCGTCGGTTGGTATTCAAGTGCGCCCATACCCCGAGTTCCAGTATAGAGTAATCGGTCTAAGGCTAAAAATTGTGATTTGTCTTTACCTTGGCGTGCCAGCCACGCATTGATCAAGGCGTTTCCGAAATCATCGGGTAAGGAGTCTGCAAATACAGCAGGTAAACCGCGATAGGTATCAACAGGTAAACTGCGGAAAGTATAGGTTTGTGAACTCAACGGTAAGTGAAGTGGGGAGAGACTAAAACCCTCTTTTTGCCACTCTTTGGTATATTCGAACGTCGCAAAGCCGCTATCATCTGTATAGGCCAAATAGCCCGTGGGTATATTATCAAAAAAGACAGTGCAAGATTTGGCTATCATATCGAACCTTTATTTTTTCGGTTAGCTAACATTTCTTTGACAGAGAGTTTGGTCTGTATTTGATTACGCCTAACATTTTGTTGTTTAACTATTTCTGAAGGACGTAAAGACGGAGGGGGGATCAATGTGTCGAACCCTTCCAATAAATTCAGCTCGCGTAATACGCTGATAAATGTTCCAAGGCTGCAAGTGCCTTTTTGTATTCGTGCGTAGGTTGGTCGGCTAATACCTAGATTTTCGACAAGCTCTTCCTGTGACAGCCCCCTAGATTGCCTATAATATTCAAGGCGGTTATAGAGTTCTTGTGTTATTGCTAAATCTGACATTGCCATTGAAATTTTCATAACGGCCTCTTTTGTAATATATATATTACAATATAGTGTTTTTTTTGGCGATCTGCAACGTATACGTTACGGTTTATATCAGGGTTAAAAATTAGATGAATTAGGTTGATGAATAAGATAATTCACTCTTTTCTTTATATAGGTAAACCTCGTACAGTAAAGGTACATTTATTCTCGTTGAGCCACTTATGAAACGTATCCTTTCATTAATCACGGCGGGGTTTATCTCACTTTGTAGCATAACAAGTGCTTTTGCAGGTGATCCTGGTCCATACCGCTTAGTGTTTCTCGATATATCCCAAGACCCATATAAAGATGGACAAAAATTAGTGATAGAGCTGCGCGAAATGAACGCGCTTTCTGACGCTCAGGATCACAACTGTTTTATTTGTGATGGCAATGATGGCAGCTATTCTGTTGAGGTGCTGTATGTTTACTCCGCTCCCGTTGGCCTATTAACGGAAGACTTACGCAAAGCCGTGGAAGGGGATAAGCAAGCGAAAACCCGCATGCAAAAGGTATTAACTGAGTTCCATGATAAGCAAGGTGAGGGTGTTGATGGCTTATTATTATATGAGCATGTTGCTGGTAAAGTGAATATCTATACTATGGATAAAAAAATTGGATCTAAACTGGAGGTTGAAAGCAAAGCGGTGAAAAACCACTTACTGCATTCCAGCTTAGATAGTTTGTTAGAAAAAGCGGCCAATAAAATAGATAGGCCTGTTTGATTAAAAACGCCTCTTACTTATGTTAAGGGGTTTCAAATAGCGTTAAGGCGTTTGAAAACCTCTCAATCAACATCTTAAAGACGTCGATCTCATCATCACTCCATTGATTAAACATTTGTTGGTAAAACTGGTAGCGTGTTTGGTCTATGTTGCGAAAGATAGGCCTATATCCCTGGCTACTGTAACCGAAGATTTCACAAAAACTATGTGTGGAAAAGATTTTTATAAAAAATATAAAGGCTAATTTTTTACTTGTAACAGGGTCTAATAAGAGAAATAGGGCTAAATAAATCAGCCCTATTTTTTATTTTATTAGAATTGGTAAAGTAATCCTAAGCCCAGTACATTATCAGTATTGATACCGTAATCACGGGTGAAATCATTGTCGTTAAGTAAATTAATTTTATAATCAATCACTGCAGACATATTATTGTTAAAGTCATATGCTGCACCAACAGCAATATATTTGACTAAATCTTTATTACCATTTACTCCTAAGTTTTTACCTTTTGATTGGTTGTAGCCAATGGATGGAGTAAGCCCGAAATCAAAAGAATATAACGCAACAACCTCTAAATTTTCTGTTTTGTTAGCAATCGATTCATTATCTGAGCCAAATCTTGTCGTATTTAGAGCTTGGCCGTACATTGCAGCTAAATAAAATTCATCGAGCTCCAATTTACTGCCGATATTCCATGCTTCAGCACGTTTACCTGTCGCGCCAGTTATCACATTATTTTGGCCCGATGTCCGTTTTGAGTTTGAATATCCACCTCCAAACGTGACGCCGTAACCTAAATCATATGCCGCTGAGAAACCATAACCGTCACCATTATTACTTAAAACATCATCGCTGGATGATAAGTTTTGGTCGCCATTTTTACCTTGATATTGAAGTGCAAAGTGTAGACCTTCAATGTAACCAAACCCATTATTATTACGATAAGTCAGTAAGTTACGGTTACGGCTGGTCATGAATGTATCTTCCTGATCCATTGTATCCGCCCCCCATAAAGGCAGAACATCGGTCCATGCGTTAGTATCATAAATAACACCATAGTTACGTCCATAATCAAGAGAACCAAAATCGCCTAATTTCAAACCAGCATAGGCCAAACGGTTTTGATTATTATTAGTACTTTCAGACTGATTAGTCGCAGTTTCCCACTCAAAGCGACCAAAGCCTATCAGCTGATCTGTAATCTGTGTATCACCTTTTAAACCTAAACGCACTCTTGAATCATCACCATCTTCGCCACTTTTAGAATTGGCAATATGATGGCGGACATCAATTTGTCCATAAATATCCATTTTATTACCTTGATGGTTATAAACTTCAGCGCTATAGGCTGTTCCCGTCACGATTAACATCGTGCTAAATATTACTAATATATTGAGTTGCATTGGAATTTATCCTTAAAGTCTATTTAATTGGAATACTTGGTTAACCCTTACAACAAGTAACAAATAGGTATTATCAACTATAGAAAACACTTTGGGCAATTCTTAATAAGTAAGAAAAGATGTCATTTAGGCAGATATAGAGCAGAACAAACTATTATTTCCTTATTAATAAGTACGTTATTGCAAGAACAAAGTAGAACAATATTTTTTAGGATAAATAAATTATTCAAGATGATTTTAATATCGCGATCGATATCCCAAAAATAGTAATGATTACTTAGTCTAAATTTAAGCGATCTCATAATGGATAACACTATAATTTCTAGTAAAAACCAATTTTCATCTTGATGAATAGATATGTGGAAAAGGGATGTCCTAGCGTAGGTATTATTTCCACGGCGAAATGGAAATTCACTGTCTGCACAGCATTAAGTCAATCCAGTATGGTGTCTGAGTAGTGGTTAGATATCACAGACATCATCAATATGATGCGACTTTATTAATGGCTTAATTTAGGTGCTTATTATGTCAATGAAATTATCGTACTGGGCATTATCCTTAATGTTTGCTAGCTCGTCATTATTTGCTGAATCACAGTTTGCGTGGATAGGGACTTATAGCCCAAATGGGGAGGGTGTCTATCGTTTTGATTTCGACAGTCAAACGGGGCAGCTAACGAATAAGAAATTAGCGATTCCGTTAACCAATGCAGCACAGTTAGTACTTTCCAAAAATGGTAAAGTACTATATGTGGGCAGTGAAACTGAAAAAGGTACCATTCATGCTTGGTGGGTCAAAGATAATGGTGAACTTGAGGCTATTAATAATGTACTTTCAGGGGGAGATGGCCCAGTCTACTTATCCTTAACACCAGATGAACGCTTTTTATTAGTGGCAAATTACCATAGTGGTTCGGTTGCAGTTTTACCTATACGTGAGGATGGCGGGTTAAATGTCGCAAGTGAAACACTTCAAAATAAAGGGCCTGCGGGAGATTCGCAACCAGAGGCTGCTGCAGAAGGAAGCTTTGCGATTAGCGATCATAATGGACCCCATGCGCACATGATAGGAACTGATCCATCTGGAAAATTTGTATTTGCCACCGACCTCGGTTTAGATCGTATTTATCAATATAAATTTGATGATAAAAATGGAAAACTAATACCGAATAATCCACCGTTTATTATGTCATCCTCAAAAGGTTCTGGACCGCGGCACTTTATCTTCTCCAAAGATGGTAACAATGTATGGCTGGTCAACGAAGAAGCTTCAACACTGACGCAATACCATTTTGATAAACAAAAAGGGACATTGAAAGAAGGGTATTCAATCTCAACATTGCCTAAAAACTACAAAGGAACCAGTTTCATTTCAGGTATTGTTGAAAGCAATGATGGCAAACAGTTGTACGCTGCAAACCGATTACATAATTCAATAGTCCATTTTAAGGTAAAAACAGATGGCACCTTGGATGATGCGACATACACATGGACTCGAGGTGATTACCCAAGAACATTAACACTTTCGCCTGATGGCCAATATCTATATGCATTAAATCAGCGTAGTGACAATATCACACGTTTTAAGGTTGCCCCAAATACAGGTGAGTTAACCTTTGTCGATGAGTATGTGGCAGTAGGCGCACCATCACAAATGGTCATTGGAAATTAGTCATTGAGAAAACGGTATGTTTAATCATACCGTTTTTAATAAAATCAACATGTTAATAATACTATTCAGCATATAAGCAATAAGAAAGAAAATATACACGGATGGTAATATCATCCATTTGTTCTTAAATGCTGATAAAGATAAAGTCATGAGTATGAGGTCTTAGCTGATTCAGATAAACCATAGTTATGTTTAAGGGGAGGGAGAGCGTTTTTCATTTATAAATATTGGGTTAAGTTGAATTTCCCACCTTAATATTGAGTTGATCTCAAGAAACATAAGTCTAGCGTAATGGAGAGAAGGATCGTGAACTAATGAACCCTTATAGCTTATTTAACATAATATGCATTATGCGAACCTAAGTGCGAAATGAAGGAGTCCAGCGTTCTGGCTGGTTAATTCCCCGTAAATCGTAAAAATTGAATTTCAACTCAACTTCATAAATCTTACGTTTTGCTATCATTTTTATTGGCGTTTCAATCGCTCGGATGTCTGTTAGCTCCCAAGCTAGCCAACCTGCTTCATAGTAGGATGCGCAGGCTGCATCAATATCACTTTCAACGAATGGCCTCACGTTTTTCACTTTAACAATTGCGACAGCTTTCCCCATTTCTTCATTGCCATCTTTTAAAAGATAATTGTGATTTTCAACAATCAGTAAGTCTTCATTACAACCGATGCTTGGTGCCCATTTTCTTATTTCTAACGTTTTTTTTCCTAACGCAATATTTTTACCTGCTGGAGAGACTACAGATATGGTTTTCATTAATGAGATGTTTTTCCTGTTAAATTGATGTGTCCTTTATAAGGTTGATTAGTCCAATGCAAACGAACGGTTGTGCCATCAAAATTAGCGTGGTTAAATATTTTCATTTTTAACCGTTGAGCCATTAATGATAGATTAATATAGCTTTACTTCTTTTTGTTTTACAAGGAAATTTTATGAGTAAAAATGGACGGCATTACACAAAAGAAAAAATCGAGAAACGTAAGGCCTTGGAGCGAAAAAATAAACACCCTATTCGTCTATTTATCAAAAGTTGGGATTTTTGGGGTAAATCGTGCTTTGGATTTATGATCTTTGGAATGGCTATTTATTCGTTAAGTGAAAATGCGACAGCACACCTGTTATGGATAATCTATGCTTGTATTTGCCTGCCTTTATTTCCTTTTGCTAAAAAATGCAGTGATGATGTTCTTCTTCACTATTTTTCAGAGCATACATTTGAAGAGATAATTAATGGGGGGGGCGCTAGAGGCTTCGGCGCTTTGTATTTAATTGCGATTATTCCATTTATCATCCCTTTAGCGACTGGATACTTTATCTACCAAATGAAAAAGTACAAATAAAATATTTTAGGCTTTATCTGTTATCAAGTGACAAACGGATAAAATATGATGAGTGAATCGCCGATTTATCAATTTTTTGCTCATTATATATTCTTGGAGTTTCACTATGACGGTTTCCATTCGTATTGTAAGTGGCCTACTTTTAACATCACTTCTTGCTGCAGGCCATGCTCTAGCGGAAGCAGAAAGTACTTTAAATCAAAATGTTAAATTGAATCATGCGACAATATTTTTACGTGGGGCTGAGTTGGATAATGATGTGACACTGTCACTTAAGCCGGGCCAAAATGATGTTATATTGACCAATATTGCAGCAAATATAGACCCACGAACCCTGTCCGTTAGTTTGAAAAATAATGATGTTATTATTCGTTCAATCAATGTCCAAAAGGTCGCTGTTCCCCCTATTTATTCACCTGAAATAATTACGCTTCAAGAACAACAAAAACAAAATAATCAACAAATTGAACGCTTAAATATTGCAATTAAAGTGGGAGAAGAACAATTATCGTTGTTGAAAGATCAACGTTTTTTTGGTGAAAGCAATAGCCAGACAATTGAGCAATCATCACAAAAATTGAATTTTATTCGTCAACAGATGACGCAAATATTGCAAGAACAGCAGCAGAACCAAACGTCAGTGGGTGAGCTTGAAGAAAAAAACATGTTGCTACAAGCTCAAATTGATGAAAACTTGCCTGCGGTTGTCGGGCAGCAAACTCAAGTGGTGATGGTCATTGATGCGAAAAACGCAACCACAGCACAAATGCAACTTTCTTACCTTACCCCTGATGCCGCCTGGTCCCCAAGTTATGATTTTCGTAGTGAAGATGTTGAATCCCCTATCGTTCTTACCTACAAAGCCAATGTTGTGCAAAACACAGGGATTGATTGGCGAGATGTCAATTTAACGTTATCCTCTGTGAATCCGTCTAAAAATATTACGCCATTTAACCTGCAACCTTGGCGCTTATCGGTTTATGATGACAGTATACAGTACGAATCCCAAGCCTTAATGCAACAGGCCCCTGCTCCCGTCGCAATGACGGACGCCAGTATGCGTGCAAAAAAAAAGCGTGATAGCTCAGGTATTGCCGATTTTGTCACTGCATCAAACAATGGCATCAATTTAAATTACGATATTTCATTACCTTATAGCCTAAAAAGCAGCACAAAACCCAACTCGTTAACCATCAAACAAACAGATATTATAGGGAAATACCAATACACGACGACACCGAAATTGGCGGAAGATGTCTTCTTACAAGCCGATATCGATAATTGGCAGGCGCTGAATTTACTGAATGGTAACGCCAATATTTACTATGGCAATACGTATATTGGTAATTTCCAAATTGATACCACTCAGTTGAATGATACTCTCTTTATTCCTTTTGGCATTGATAAAAACATTCAGATTTCTCGTGAAAATAACGAAAAAATGAAGAAAAAACCAAGTTTTATTGGTTCAACTATTGAACAGAAGGAAGGATATTTAATTAAAGCCAAAAATATGCATACTAAGCCAATTAATTTAACAATTGTTGACCAATTACCGATTAGTCAAGATAGCGAAATTAAAGTCTCTGAAATTGATAATAAACAGGCTGTTGTCAATAAAACAACAGGAGAATTAACTTGGGATGTCACTTTAGAAGCTAACCAACAGATTGAAATTCCATTTAATTATACGTTGAGCTACCCAAAAGATAAGCATATCGTTGGTCTTGAATAGTAACTTTTGTAGTTCCCTTTCGAAGGCGTTAGAATAAATTTACGCAAGACAACTATAATAGCTTAGAGGTTTTCATGATTATATTAGTGACTGGTGCATCATCTGGATTTGGCGAATCTATCGCGCGTAGATTCATTCAGCAAGGTCATACCGTTATTGGTACAGGGCGTCGAACTGAACGTTTAGAAGCGTTACAACGTGAATTAGGCAATAGTTTTCATCCTCTAACATTAGATGTTCAAGATAGAAAAGCGATTCAAACTGCCGTCGCTAATTTACCTACCTCCTTGAAAAATATTGATGTTCTTGTCAATAATGCAGGTTTAGCACTTGGTTTGGAACCTGCGTTTAATGCAAACCCAGACGATTGGGCAGTAATGATTGATACCAATACCAAAGGTTTGGTCAATATGACCTATGAAGTCCTACAAGGCATGGTGGCAAAAGATCATGGTCATATTATTAATATTGGTTCAACCGCAGCAAGTTGGCCTTACAAAGGTGGTAATGTGTATGGCGCCACTAAGGCATTTGTTAAACAATTTTCATTAGGTTTACGTGCTGATTTACAAGGTAAAAAAATTCGGGTGACGGATATTGAGCCAGGTTTAGTCGGTGGAACTGAGTTTTCTAACGTACGTTTTAAAGGTGATGATGATAAAGTTGCAAACACCTATAAAGGTGCTGAAGCATTAACGCCTGAAGATATCGCTGAAACGGTATTTTGGGTTGCAACGCTGCCTGCGCATATGAACGTGAATACTCTGGAATTAATGCCTGTTTGCCAAACATTCGCTGGTTTAACCGTTCATAAACAACTTTAATTTTCGTACTATTCTCTACAGACGAAATGGTTTATCTTTGGCTATACTCAAGATATTGGCCCTGTTTAGTAAGGAATTTACATGAGTACTCAGAATATTTTGAAGAAAAGCGTAGCAGCTATGTGTGTCTGTTTACCATTACTTTGGACAACAGTTGCACCCGCTGCTCAGGGAAATACAACAACGTCATGCACTGCAGGCAGTACTTGTGTTTCTGTTGGTAAAGGTGATGATACTTTAAATAAAGAACAAGCTCGCCAAGAAAAAGAACAATGGGATAACACTCGAATGTTACGCAATAAAGTGAATACGCGTACTGAAAAAGAGTTCGATAAGATTGACGCCGCATTTGATGCAAAAGATAAGTGTGAAAAAAGCTTGAATCTGAATGCCTATTGGGAGCCTAGTACAAAGCGCTGTTTAGATGTTGGTACTGGTCGTCCAATTAACCCGTAAGTTGTTAACTTGTTCGTTATGGAGTCATTTACCAAGGAGGATCGATGCGAAAGAAATTGTTAGTTCCATTATTTTTAGTGATGTTGGCCCCTGCTTTTGCTCAAGCTTCATGTGAAAGTGTGATAGAAGAAATTAAACAGAAAATTATCAATAATGGCGTACCTGCCGATAGTTTTAGTTTAGTTGCAGTTCCTAATGATGAAGTTGACCCATCAAAAGGCCAAGTTGTCGGTCACTGCCAAAATGATTCATATAAAATTATTTATACTCGCCATTAGGCATGGATAAATAACACAAAAAGGGCGAATAAATCGCCCTTTTTATTTGTTTATTTTCAAATAATTACGCTGGTACAGTAATAAATTCCTGCAATTTTTCGATATGCAAATAGCGTCCTAAATCCCGCTCTTCTGGCCGTAATAAATACGGAATTTCACCAATTAGTGGCGCTTTAATGTGGTGCTGTAGACGGTCAATAATTTGTGCGTAATGAGCAAGACCTGGATTAATTCGGTTTGCCATCCAGCCAATTAGCGGTAAACCATCGGCCCTAATTGCATCCGCTGTTAACAAGGCATGATTGACACAACCGTGCTGAATACCCACCACTAAGATGACTCCGACAGATTGTCCTTTGAGCCAATCGGCATAAAAAGTATTATCATCAAGTAAATAGCGCCAACCGCCATTTCCTTCAATAACGACCATGTCGCATTGTTCATGTAAATGCTCTAAACCTTGTTTGATTTTACTAAAATCAATACTGTTCTCATGGCTGTAGTTGTCAGTGATGCGAACTGGATTAACTTCATCATAAGAAACGAGGTCTTTAGACACACTGTGAATCAATAATGCATCTTTATTCCTGACTCCTTCAGGGGTATCAATGCATTGATCTGCAATAGGTTTGTATCCTACGGCTTTAATTCCTTGTCCATTGAGTGCTTGCAAAATAGCAAGTGTCGATACTGTCTTCCCGACATCTGTATCTGTCCCGGTAATAAATAGATTGATCATGGTCTTTTTCTATCCTGAAGTGACAGACTATCAGCAATAAGCTGTAAAAATGATATGGATTCAGTTTATGGGAATGGGAAAGTGATAAGTTTGCGTTAGCTCAATTTTGTGGTCGATAGTCAAAAGTTTATCTAATTGTTTTAGCCTTGTAGCAATTGTAGTAGCAGTGAACCATCATATAAAGCGCGCTGAATTAATGTGGATTCACTTTCTTTTACTGAAAAATTAGATTTTTCTATTAATAAATGAGAACTATACAGAGGAGATGCGTATTGATGTATATAATGATGCAACCGCTCAAATAATCTCTCTGATGCTATATTTAAGGGGGAGTTAATAAGAATAAGTTCAGTACCAAATAGGCTTACCATTAACGATAATGGTTTGGCCAATTGTTTTGCTACCATTTCTATTAGATAAACACAAAGGGGATCGCCTAATATTGCGCCAGCGCAAATTTTATCGATTGATATTTCATTTTGGAATAAGACGCTATCAGGGTAATGACAAGATAAATTACTGGCTTTTTGTAATACCACTGGAATGGAAATATGCGTTTCCAAGCAACCCTCACCACCACAATAACAGGCAACTTGATTCGATTCACCTAACTGACTATGACCGAATAGAAGCGGTTTTTGTGTATTGGCATCTAATGTCACGCCACGGTTTAGTACAGTGGCATTCACCACATCCTGTATTTGAAGGTAAATAATATTTGTGGCTTGTCGTTTTGCTGAAAGCGAAAAATGATCCATTAATGCCAGTGCATCAACGGTTGAGTGTAAATAAACAGGTAAACCTGTCTGTTTAGTCAGATATTGTGCTATTGGTAAAGAATTAATATTGAAACCCGTAAGTTGGAAAACAATCCCTTGGTAAGGATCTATGATACCTTCTGCAAGGATGCTGATCGCAGTAAGCCGCTCAATTAACATTTGATGATCAGCAAAAAACTGGCTGATTAACTCAAGCAATTCATGAATAAAAGCATCATTACTACACACATCAAATGGGTATGTGTTTTGCGCTAGCGTCACCCCATTAATTTCCTTCAAAGAAACCGTGATTTTACGTGGCTCAATAACCATCGAAAGAAACTGCCACCCTTCACTTTCAATGACCAGACCAATTGCGGGGCGACCTCGCAAACCCAATACTGGAAATTCTAGCTCTTTAATAAGGTGGGCATCCATTAGCTCACGGGTAATTTTAGTGATACTTGCAGGGGCTAATGAAGCTTGCTTAGATAAGGCAATACGCGATATTGGACCATGTTGATCAATTATTCGATACACAATACCTGTGTTTAATTGTTTTATTTGGTCAATATGACCCGTTTGGTTCAGCATAGCGATTGTCAAATCCTTTATAAAGCAATTAGTTATTATGCCTTATTCTGTATATGAATGATTCTGCATACATACCAAGTGTGATTTCGGTCACGTTTATTTGCCGACAATATTGGAAATCAAAATTTGAGTCAATTTTTTAGCGACTGCAGGTAAGGTTCTACGGGTATTGTAAACTAACCATACTTCAGATGATGCCTCAATATTAATTAATTTTACATATCTTACACCATCAATTTTCATGCGTGTGAATGATTCAGTAATAATAGATATTCCCATTCCTGCGGAAACTAACCCAAGTATTGTCATGGCTTCCCCAGCTTCTTGTGAGATTTTAGGGACGATCCCTGCGGAGGTTAATAACTGACTGATCTCATCATGTAACGCCGTTCCTACTTCACGTTCAAAAAAAATTAGAGGGTAATTAGCCAACAATTGAATATCGACGCCTTGCTCTTCGAATTCTAACAATGGGTGCCCTTCATAAACGGCAACCATAAATGATTCTTTAAACAGCAATTGATAGTCAAGTTGCTCAGGCAAAATAGTATTTCGCATAATCCCCATGTCAATGCGCCCAGTTACTAAAGGAGCAATTTGTTGTTTTGTATTCATTTGGTGCATGTGAATAGAGACTTCAGGGTAAGTTTCACGGTATTGCCTTAAGCTCATTGTGACTTTATGCATAAAGGGTGTTGTGGAAGTAAAACCAATAGATAATTCACCGAGCTCACCTTTTTCCATTCGAGCTGCTTTAGTTGCAGCCGCATTAACTTGAGCAAGTATTTGATAAGCCTCTTTTAAAAACATGGTTCCTGCCGGTGTTAGAGCGACATTTCGATTATTTCGCTCCAATAATTTAGCATGAATTTGTTCTTCAAGTGATTGTATTTGTTGGCTTAATGGAGGTTGTGATATATGTAGGCGCTCAGCGGCTCGCCCAAAATGGAGCTCTTCTGCTACCGCAATAAAATAGCGTAAATGCCTCAGTTCAATGTTCATAAGTATATTGATATCTTTAAAGTATCATTTTAGATAATTAATATATTAGACAAAAAACTTAGGAATTTCTATTCTTTGATCAAAATCAAATGAGTTAGTATGACAAGGAATACACATGGAACACTCATCCAATAGCCTGACTACTGAGCAACCTGCTGAAAGGGAAGAAACTGACTCCGCGGTACATGTCGCACCTAAAAAACATTATATTCAAAGAGATGACGCTTTATACCTACGTGTCACCCTCTCCTTTTTTACAGTTGGTTTTGCAACATTTGCGCTGCTGTATTTTGTGCAGCCTATCCTGCCTTTATTATCCACAGATTTTAACGTATCTCCTGCAACAGCCAGCCTAGCCCTTTCATTAAGCACAGGCTTAATGGCTTTAGGTTTGTTAATCACAGGGCCAATATCAGATGCGATTGGTCGTAAAAACGTGATGGTGATAGCGTTGACATGTGCGGCATTATTTACGTTATTAAGTTCAGTGATGCAAAGCTGGCAAGGTATTTTGATTGCTAGAGCCTTAGTTGGCTTATCCCTTAGTGGCGTTGCCGCTGTAGCCATGACTTATTTAAGTGAAGAGATACACCCAAGTTATGTGGCTCTTTCTATGGGACTTTATATCAGCGGGAATTCCATTGGTGGAATGAGTGGACGATTAATGACAGGGGTTGTTGCTGATTATTTTTCATGGCGTGTCGCTGTCGTGATTTTAGGGACCTTGGCTTTGATTGCTGCGATAAGTTTCTGGCGTTTATTACCCCCTTCCCAACACTTTCGTGCCAGCTCGTTAAAACCGAAAAATTTATGGGTCAATTTACATCTTCATTTTAGGGATAAAGGCTTACCTTGGTTATTTGTTGAGGGTTTTGTTCTCATGGGCGGGTTCGTCACCATGTATAATTATATTGGTTACCGCTTATTAGAAGCACCTTATAACTTATCACAATCTACCGTTGGTTTTTTATCTGTTATCTACTTAACAGGTACATACAGTGCGACAAAAACAGGCAGTCTCACCCAGAAATATGGATTAGGTAACATATTGATTGCTGCTATTTCATTGATGTTATTAGGTATTTTAATTACATTACATTCAAATGTCTGGATTGTTTTATTGGGAATGACCTTATTAACAACTGGTTTTTTCGCGGCACACTCTGTTGCTAGCAGCTGGGTTGGACGTCGAGCTAAACGGGCTCGAGGGCAAGCATCTTCACTGTATTTATTCAGCTATTATGCAGGCTCAAGTATTGCGGGTACAGTTGGTGGGCTATTCTGGGCTAATTATGGTTGGAACGGCGTTGCTTTATTCATCGCAGGAATATTATTGGTTGGTGTTATGATTGCATGCCGATTGAAATCAGGCTGTTATGACCATTAGCTTAGACACTGATAAAGGTTAAAATTTTCTCCCCCTCGTTATTACTGGATGATACACGCTCTTTTAATAACGAGGAAATGAGATGAAACCGTTGTTGTTTGCCCCAGTTCTTTTCTGTTGTAGTTTTCTAGTTTGGTCCCATGGATATGTCGAGTCTCCTGAAAGTCGAGCTTATTTGTGTAAAAAACAAGAAAACAAAAATTGTGGCCCTGTTCAATATGAACCCCAATCAGTTGAAGGACCGAAGGGGTTTCCAGAAAAAGGCCCGCTTGATGGTCAAATTGCGAGTGCAGGACTACCCCAGTTTAAACAGCTTGATGAACAAACTCCTCTTCGTTGGAAACGCTTGACACAATCCTCCCCTGAAATTGATTTCAGATGGCGGTTAACAGCGATACATAAAACCACGAAATGGGAATACTTCATCACCAAATTAAATTGGAATCCAAATGCACCGCTATCTCGTGCGCAATTTGAGTTAAAACCTTTTTGCAAATACGAACGCGTTGAAATACCACAGGAAGTTGTTCAACATAACTGTGTCCTTCCATTATCACATCAAGGGTACCATACCATTTTAGCAGTATGGACAATCGATGACACAGGTAATGCATTTTATCAAGCAATTGATTTAAATATACATTTTGTGAAATCGAACTGAAAATAGTGCTAAAATAAGGGGAGTCATCCCCTTTTTACGCTAGTTAACACTATGGAATTGAAAAACACTGTTGCTAATGTTAATTTATATTTAAACAAACTGTATGTTGTAACTAATTCATATGAATAAAAAACAAATATTAATCGAATTTTTTAACCAATTAGAATGCCAGATAAAACAGTTATCTGGGTTATTGTCTGAGCAGAAACAATATATAGCTAAAGTTTATACATTACCCGATGTCATTAAAGGTGATGAAAACAATGAGGTCAACGAAATTATTGTTGATGAGATTACTGGTAATAATGCAATAAAAGAAGTCATTGCCCTACTCAACCTACTGTTTATACATAATAAATCTACTGAAATTAGTAACAAAGCCGCTATTCGGCTACCAGGTGTCATTTGTATTCAAATAGACAACCAGGGTTATCAGCGGTTTAACCAATTAATAGATGAAATCAATCAGCTGAAGATATCCATTAAAACCCTTGTTACGCAGATAGATGAGACTCAACGATTTGAGTTTATTAGAGAAAGTTTGCATGGCCTACTCACGTTAAATACTTACCGTACTATCACAAGCTTAGTGGATGTAGATACATTAGGCTTTGGTTGGGCAAATAAAAAAGTGATCAATAAAATCACTAAAGAAACATTGCTCGATAAATTACAATATAGTTTAGAAAATGGCCGTTGCCCTGCTCATTTACCGCGAGAGCATTGGCAATTGCAATTAAAAACAGAAATACAATTGATTGAGTCCCTTCCCCATGATGCCATTTTAAAAACCCAGCGCCCTGTAAAAGTGCAGCCAATTGCACGCGTTTGGGATAAGGCTCAGCAAAAACAGACTCAATTTGCCTGTGCAACACCATTATTCGTTTTTGCTGTAGAGAAAACATTGGCTGAAATCAAAATTGGGGAGTTGCCTGACTACCATGCAGATAATATCGCATTACGTAATCGCCCACGCGCAAAACCTGTTGAGTTATTGATCCCTCGATTAAATCTTTACATTGAGCGATAAAAAAACACCCGCTAGTTTAACCATGCGGGTGCCTTAAGATTTAATCTTAACGTTTAGATTAAGATTTCATACTGCCAACCATGTCCTCTGGACGAACCCAATCATTAAACTGCTCTTCAGTTAAATAGTTCAGCTTTAATGCAGACTCTTTTAATGTTAGGCCTTCTTTATGCGCTTTTTTCGCAATTTCAGCTGCTTTATCATAACCAATGTGCGTATTTAATGCGGTTACTAACATTAATGATTCATGTAGTAATTTCTCAATGCGCTCACGGTTTGGCTCGATACCCACAGCGCAGTGTTCGTTAAAGCTACGCATACCATCAGCTAATAAACGTACCGATTGCAGGAAGTTATCGATTAACATTGGACGGAAAACGTTTAATTCAAAGTTACCCGAAGCACCTCCTATATTCACAGCAACATCGTTACCCATGACTTGTGCGCACAGCATGGTTAATGCTTCACATTGTGTTGGGTTAACTTTACCTGGCATGATTGAACTGCCTGGTTCGTTTTCTGGAATTGAAATTTCACCAATACCACAACGAGGGCCAGAAGCTAACCATCTAACATCATTAGCGATTTTCATTAATGATGCCGCTAAGCCTTTTAACGCACCGTGAGCATGAACCAAGCTATCGCATGTTGCTAATGCTTCGAATTTATTCGGTGCAGTGATGAATGGTTGCCCTGTTAATTCTGCAATTTTTTTAGCAACACGAACCGCATACTCTGGGTGAGTATTCAGACCTGTACCGACTGCAGTACCGCCTAATGCTAATTCACAAACATGAGGAACCGCGTTCTCAATGTGTTTTTCGCTGTGAGCTAACATCGCAGCCCAACCTGAAATTTCTTGGCCTAAAGTCAGCGGTGTTGCATCTTGTAAGTGGGTACGACCAATTTTAACAATGTCTTTAAATTCTTTTGCTTTTGCATCTAGAGTTTTATGCAAAATTTTCAATTCTGGGAGCAGATGTTCACGAATAGCTACAACGGCAGCTACGTGCATCGCGGTAGGAAAGACATCATTTGAACTTTGGCTTTTGTTAACGTCATCGTTTGGGTGGATCAGACGGTCATTACCTCTTTGACCACCTAAAATTTCACTACCACGATTTGCTAACACTTCATTCATGTTCATGTTACTTTGTGTACCAGAACCCGTTTGCCAAATAGCTAAAGGGAATTCTGTTGGGTGTTTACCCGCTAAAACTTCGTCAGCAGCGGCAATAATTGCATCGCCACGTTCTTTAACGAGTAGTCCCAAATCCATATTCACACTTGCTGCCGCTTTTTTAGTAATCGCAAGTGCGTGGATAAGCGCGACTGGCATTTTTTCTACAGATATACGGAAATGTTCTAAAGAACGCTGCGTTTGCGCGCCCCACAACTGGTCAGCAGGTACTTCGATAGGCCCCATTGAGTCTTTTTCAATGCGAGTGGCTGCCATTACTATCTCCTTAGGTACATACACAGAATAATTAATTTTAGAATCGTCTGCTTGCAGGTAAGCAAATAACCGAGCAGTATAATGCCACAAATTGAATTTAATTTATGAGACTTGGTCGAGCTTATTGTACCCTGATGTTAAGGAAATGAGTTGATTTTTACAAAAAAGAGAATTTTGCTATGCTTAAAATGATAAACAAAGTCCAAAATTATGATTGGGGAAGTAAAAACGCCCTAACACAGCTGTATGGAATCGCAAATCCAGAGAATTTGCCAATGGCTGAACTTTGGATGGGAGCGCATCCTAAAGCTAGCTCCGACGTTATCGATAGCCAAAATAATCAAATTACTCCGTTAAATACATTGATTGATAGTCATCCTGAGTTGTATTTAGGAAAAAAGGTGGCGCAAACTTATCACCGATTGCCTTATCTTTTCAAAGTACTTTGTGCGGCTCAGCCGCTGTCAGTTCAAGTTCATCCCAATAAGAAATATGCTGAAGTTGGCTTTGCCAAAGAGAATGCGGCAGGTATACCACTCGATTCACCTCTCCGTAATTACAAAGACGATAATCATAAACCCGAATTAATCTATGCATTAACGCCTTTCAAAGCGATGAATGCGTTTCGTCCCCTGAATGAAATTGCAGCTTTACTTGATTTTGTTTCTGCAGCTCATCCTGACATTCAGTTATTTGTTCAATCTCCTTCTGAAGAGAAGCTTTCTCGATTGTTTGCACAACTTCTGAATCTAACTGGCGCACAAAAAGAGTTGGCTCTAGGGGTATTAAAGGCGGCCTTAAATAGCCGTCAGGGAGAACCTTGGGACTCAATAAAACAAATGGTTAGCTTATATCCTGAAGATAATGGCTTATTTACCCCTCTTCTTTTAAATGTCATTGAATTGCAACCTGGCGAAGCAATGTTTTTATATGCGCGAACACCACATGCTTATTTAGAAGGTGTCGGTTTAGAAGTGATGGCCAACTCCGATAATGTGCTACGCGCAGGCTTGACAAATAAGCATATCGATATACCTGAGTTAATTGCGAATATTGATTTCAAACCTACGCCTGCGCATGATTTGTTAAATATCCCCGAAAAATCTGGAAATATCTGGAAATATCATATTCCAGTAGAAGATTTTTCATTTAATATATATTCTATTAATCACTCGGGGATTACCCTAACTAACGATACAGCCTCAATTTTATTCTGTATTGAAGGCGAGTTAGTTTTAAACTCAGGTGATAAAGAAATTAGCATTGATTCTGGTGAGTCTATTTTTCTGCCTGCGTATGAGAAACATGTTTCCATTAAAGGTAATGGTAAACTTGCTCGAGTGTTTAATCTTTAGTGTCATATTCTGTATTAGCCGTCTTTCTTACGCAGCATTAAGACGGTTATATAAAACTTATACAAATTTATAAGTGCGTTAGAAACGTACTGAAAGGATGGATGTTTATAATGAAAAAGTCATTAGTCGCGGTTGGTGTTATCGTTGCTCTGGGCGCAGTGTGGACCGGTGCATCATGGTATACAGGTTCTAAAGTTAAAGATGAACTTGATAGAGTCATCCTGAAAACCAACGATTTTTTTGCTGTAAATGTGCCTGAATCAGGTGTGAACTTTAAATTAGAAAACTACAAAAAAGGCGTTTTCTCTTCACAAGCAGATATCGTAATTACGTCAGCAGATTCGACTACACCTGATGAATCAATCGTATTTAAAGCAAATATCGACCATGGCCCATTCCCTATTTCACAGGTTGCCAAATTTAATTTAATGCCTAAATTAGCAGCGACCCAAGTTGAATTAGCCAATAATGCTACAACTAAAGAATTATTTGAAGCAACCAAAGGGAAGCCATTCATTCATGGTAACGCTGTTATCGGTTACAGCAAAAGCATTGATACTAATTTAGAGTTAATCCCTGTTGAATACTCTAAAGATGATGCTACCGTTTCTTTCAGTGGTTCTAAGTTTGATATTTCAACAACGGCTGACCTTGCTGCGGTTGACGCTTCTTTAATTACTGACAGTTTAGTTATCGGTAAGAAAGATAAAACTGAATCCATGACATTAAAAGGCTTAAAATTAGTCTCTAATGTGACAAAATCTCAGTACGGTTTCTATACAGGTAAACAATCGTTTATTATTGCAGACACTGACTTTAACATCCCTGATACCAAATTCTCATTTAAAGATTTCAAAATCTCAAGTGATACAGCTATCACAGGTGAAGATGTTAAAGGGAATATCTCTTACAGTATCGCTGACTTAAAAGCATTAGAGCAAAACTTAGGTTCGGGCGAATTAACTGTTGCAATTGAAAAGTTAGATGCAAAAGCATTGGGCAAATTTGTTGAGCAATACAACGAAGCATTGGCACAAGGCTTAGCAAATGGCGATCCAACTGAAGCAACAGAACGTTTAGCGATGGAAATGATGTCTACTACATTACCTGAGCTGATGAAAAGCAAACCTGTTTTCACTGTTAGCCCGTTCTACTGGAAAAACGAAGCAGGTCAAAGCTCTGTTGACTTGAACATTACGTTTAACAAATGGAACCAAGACGAAATTACAGCCTTAGCAATGTCTAACAAAGTTGATGAAGCTGTTAAGCAATTGATTTCATCTTTCGACTTCAACCTGAAACTGAACAAACCAATGTTAATCGAATCTATGACGCAAGCCATGATCATTGACCAAGGTACACCAGTTGATGCTGATACGAAGAAAGAAATGAAAGGCATGGTAACGTCTGAGTTCGAAGGCGTGCAGCAAATGTTAACGTCTGACATGTTCTCTTCCCCATTCGAAGAAATGTTCATGACAGATGAAGAACGTGCTGAAAAAGCAAAACAGAAAAAATCACCTTGGATGATTGATAGTGAAAATGATTTAACGATGACTATCAAGTTTGCAGGTAATGACCTCACATTCAACAATGATAAGTATACATTAGCTGAATTCCTGACTAAGATGAAAATTATGTCGAATCCAGATGATGCTTTAGAGTACGAAGCTGTTCCAGCGCCTGATGCAGAGCCCGCTCCAGAAATGGAAGCACCAGAATTAGCGCCTGCTCCGCAAGAAGCTCCAGCTAACTAATTAATTTCTGTTACCTAAAAAATTTAAAGCGCCAGTCAATTTGATTGGCGTTTTTTTTTACCTCACCTAATAAATGTGATTTGAATCACAATTATTATGCAATAATTGAATGCGTTTCACATTTTTCGTGACTTAAGATTGCCTTTGGCGTTGTAACAGCCAAAATAAGGGAAGAAAATAGATAAAGGAACATTCCGTGATAAAAACAAATCTCCCTTTAACCGATTTACATCGCCACCTTGATGGTAATATCCGTCCAGAAACCATTCTTTCTTTAGCTAAAGAACACAATATTCAATTACCAGCCACGGAACTTGAAGCTCTTCGCCCTCATGTGCAAATTATAGGCCAAGAAGCCGACTTGGTGGGTTTCTTAACAAAATTAGATTGGGGTGTGGCGGTTCTTGCTGATTTAGATGCATGTCGTCGTGTTGCGTTTGAAAATGTCGAAGATGCATTCAATGCAGGTATCGATTATGCAGAATTACGCTTTTCACCTTATTACATGGCGATGAAGCACCAATTACCCGTTGAAGGTGTGGTAGAAGCGATTGTTGATGGTGTTAAAGCGGGTTGTCGCCAATATGATATTAAAATAAATCTGATTGGTATCTTGAGCCGTACGTTTGGGCAAAAAGCTTGTACCACTGAATTACAAGGTTTGCTTGCACATCGTAACCAATTATGTGCTTTAGACCTTGCAGGTGATGAGTTAGGTTTCCCTGGTGAGCTATTTGAAGAGCATTTTATTAAAGCTCGTGATACAGGTTTAAACATTACCGTACATGCAGGAGAAGCCGCTGGTGCTGCCAGTATTTGGCATGCAATCAAAGTATTAGGCGCACAACGCATCGGCCACGGTGTAAAAGCTATTGAAGACCCTGCTCTGATTGAATATTTAGCTCAACATCAAATTGGTATGGAAAGCTGTTTGACGTCGAATATCCAAACTAGCACTGTGCCTTCATTGGCTCAGCACCCACTCAAAACCTTTTTGCAACAGGGTGTGTTAGCATCAATTAATACTGATGATCCTGCCGTTCAAGGCATTGAACTACGCCATGAATATGAAGTCGCCGCACCACAAGCAGGTTTGAGCGTTACAGAGATAGAACAAGCACAGCGTAACGGCTTAACAATGGCATTTTTATCGGATAGTGAGAAAGTCGCGCTAGCCCAAAAAGTGGCCAAACGTTAATTAGTGAGTTATTGAGGGCACAGAATGATGCCCTTTTCCTTCAGTTCCTTCTTCCAGACAAACCCACATTGTTTTCAATCACGCCTGTAAAGCTGCTAACATGTTAATTACAATGCTAAGGTACTTTATTTAATAATAACAAATAGTATGTTGTAACTAAAAGTTAGAGTTAGAGAGACTGAAAAGAACAAAAACAGCTTAAATAAACATGTTATTCAAGCTATTCGATACAACGATTACTTCACTAAGCGTTTTGCATAACGCTGTGCCAATACCGCACTCACCATCAATTGGACTTGGTGGAAAATCATCAGTGGCAATAAAATCACGCCTACCGTGGCTGCGGGAAATAACACATTCGCCATTGGAACGCCATTTGCTAAGCTTTTCTTTGAACCGCAAAAAACAATCGTGATTTCATCTTCTTTGCTAAAGCCAAGTAAACGAGCCGCTAACGTGTTTATCACTATCACAACAAATAAAATAATGCATGTCACAACAACAATCATCAATAGTGAATAAACATCAATTTTCTGCCAAATCCCCTCAACCACTGCTTCACTAAATGCAACATAGACGACAAGTAATATCGAAGATCGGTCAGTGATATTCACTAATTTACGATGACGATTAATCCAATTAGCAATTAATGGGCGAGATAAATGCCCCACAACGAAAGGCAACATTAATTGCATAAGAATAGAACCAATAGCATTGAGTGTGTCAACGGCTTGGCTACCATCTGCATCCATCAAAAGGCCAACTAAGATAGGTGAAAGAAAGACACCTAAAATGCTAGATGCAGAAGCACTGCAAATCGCAGCGGCGATATTCCCGCCTGCAACAGAAGTGAATGCAATGGCAGATTGGACGGTTGCTGGTAATGCACATAGATAGAGGAAACCCATATAAACCGTCGGCGACATCCATGCAGGCACAATAACGGCTAAGCCGAGACCAATAATGGGGAATAAAATAAATGTACTTGCAAATACCAGTAAATGTAATCGCCAGTGCCCTATCCCAGCCATTATTGACTCGCGTGATAACTTAGCTCCATGCATAAAAAACAATAAGGCAATCGCCGCAGTTGTTAGGTATTGGAAGCCCGTTTTAATATCTCCTTCACAAGGAAATAAGCTTGCCACGCCCACAACACAAATCATAATCAGTAAAAAAGGGTCAATTCTTAATTTTGCAAGTAAGTTCATTTGCTTATCCATAACAAAAGGCAGTGCTTTAATTGGCCTTAAAATCGGTTTTAGCCTTAAAAGATAGCCGTAATAATTCATTTTTCAATGGAAAAAATCTCAGCTTCCCTGAAATTTATTAAAGTGACAGTGTCACTCCATATTACCGTTTAACAACGCTTATTTAATAAGTTCGCTAAAAAAGCCTGTTTACAGTACAAAACAGCCAGTTATTATGAAGATCCTCGCTAGATCTTAATCGATCACGGGTTAATCGTCGTTATGCCTAAGCTTTTTCATCGCTGTAGATATAAATAAGCCTCGAAAAGTAGCATTAGAAGGAATGAGTTGGCAAATAAATCTATGATAGAATTGTTAAATCGATTGCGATTGGCTAAAAATGGATAATTATTTATGAGTTCAGTTTATGACGCTAACCGCCTGACGGGTTGGCTTTTGGTTCCTGCAATCTACTTGCTACTCACTTTCTTGGCAGTTTGTAGTATGACGGTGATGTATTGCATCAAGCTGTATGAAATTGTCTCCACGGTAGAGGGTTGGATAACGTTTATTCCTGCTGCGTGGTATTTGTCATTTGCAATCTCGATTGGTATGACAGTATTTAGTGTTCATGTGCTTCAATTAATGTTTTCTCGTTCAAAGCACTTCCCTCGCCGCTTTACGATTTGGTTACTTATTTTATTATTATTAGGACTAAAAACATTTGCATTTTCACCCATTGATGACAAAACGGCTCTGCAAGTCCTTGCTTGGCCCCTGTTAGGCGCGGGGTTCTTTGTCCCTTATTTAAAACGTTCTCAACGAGTTAAAATGACTTTCACACAAGATCGATAAGCATCACAAAAATTGCTTGATATCATAATGGCTGTTTAGCTGGCTTCGGCCAGTTTTTGTTCTTTATATTTTCATTTCAGGCAATAGCATGACTGATTATCTATTACTCTTTATTGGTACGGTGCTGGTTAACAACTTCGTCCTTGTTAAATTTCTTGGGTTATGTCCATTTATGGGGGTATCAAAGAAACTTGAACCTGCCATCGGTATGGGATTAGCGACAACATTTGTCATGACATTAGCCTCCATTTCTTCATGGCTAATTGATACACTGATCCTCGTTCCCCTTGACCTACTTTATCTACGTACACTCAGCTTTATTCTTGCAATCGCTGTGGTAGTACAATTTACAGAAATGGTTGTAAGAAAAACAAGCCCTACACTTTATCGGTTATTAGGTATTTTCTTGCCTTTAATTACAACAAACTGCGCAGTATTAGGTGTGGCATTGTTGAACATTAATATGTCCCATTCGTTCCTGCAGTCAGCCGTATATGGTTTTGGAGCCGCTATTGGCTTTTCCCTTGTGATGGTTCTGTTTGCAGCGATCCGTGAACGACTCGCTGTTGCCAATGTCCCTGCCCCATTCCGTGGCTCTTCCATTGGCCTGATCACTGCAGGGCTTATGTCCCTCGCATTTATGGGCTTTAGTGGTTTGGTGAAATTCTAATGATGTCTGTATGGATTGCCATCGGTATATTAGCCGTATTTGGTTTGATTTTCGGCCTAATTTTAGGCTACGCGTCGTTACGTTTTAAAGTCGAAGCTGACCCAATTGTCGAACAAGTGGAAGCTATTTTACCTCAGAGTCAATGTGGGCAGTGTAGCTATCCAGGTTGCCGCCCTTACGCAGAAGCGGTCGCTAACAATGGTGAAATGATCAATAAATGTGCCCCTGGTGGCGAGCAAGTCATGCTAAAGATAGCCGAATTGCTGAATGTTGACCCACAACCTATTGATGGTGATGAAGCAGCGCAGAACCCTGTTCGTAAAGTTGCCATTATCGATGAAGAAAACTGTATCGGTTGCACGAAATGTATCCAAGCTTGCCCTGTTGACGCCATTGTCGGTGCCACCCGTGCAATGCATACCGTAATTGAAGATTTATGTACTGGATGCGATTTATGCGTCGCCCCCTGCCCAACTGACTGTATTGAACTTGTCCCCGTGAAAACCACAACCGCCAATTGGAAATGGGATTTAAACACTATTCCAGTGAAAAATATTTCTGTTGAACCTATTGAAAAAACTGAAGTGAAATCAAGGGAGAACTCCCATGCTTAAGTTATTTAAATGGTTGAAAAAAGATAATATCTGGGATTTTGATGGTGGCATTCACCCACCTGAAATGAAGTTGCAATCCAGCCGTACCCCTATGCGGGTTGCAACCATACCTAATGAGCTGATTATCCCATTGCAGCAGCATTTAGGCCCTGAAGGTGAACTTATCGTTCAAGTCGGTGATTCTGTGCTTAAAGGCCAGCCGTTAACTCGTGGTCTTGGTCGTACCGTACCAGTACATGCTTCAACCTCTGGAACGATTACTGCAATTGAACCTATGGTGACTGCACATCCATCGGGTTTGAAAGAATTATGTGTGCGTATTCAATCTGATGGTAAAGATACTTGGTGCCCATTAGAGCCAAACCCTGATTACTATCAATTAGCCAAACCAGATTTATTGCACAAAATTGAGCAAGCTGGAATTGCAGGCTTAGGTGGAGCGGGCTTCCCTACTGCCTCTAAATTGGCGGGAGGTAAAGATGCGATTAAAACATTGATTATCAATGCGGCTGAATGTGAACCTTATATCACCGCTGATGATAGGTTAATGCAAGAGCACGCCCAAGAAGTGATTGAAGGCTGCCGCGTCTTACAACATTTATTAAATCCAGACCAAGTATTAATTGGCATTGAAGATAATAAGCCAGAAGCTATTCAATCTCTGAATAAAGCCATCACTAAACAAGACTCAAACATTTTCGTCCGTGTGATCCCAACTAAATACCCTTCAGGTGGGGCCAAACAACTAACTAAAATTTTAACCGGTCAAGAAGTACCATCGGGTGCCCGCTCATCCCAAATAGGCGTGTTGATGCAAAACGTGGGCACTGTTGTGGCAATTAAACGTGCAGTCATTGATGGACAACCTTTAATTGAACGTGTTGTCACCGTAACAGGTGAAGCGATTTCCCAACCGGGAAATTTCTGGGCACGTTTAGGTACCCCAGTAAGGCACTTACTACAACAATCTGGATTCAACCCAGAACCTGAACAAATGGTGATCATGGGGGGGCCATTGATGGGCTTTACCCTACCCGACCTCAATGTTCCTGTTGTCAAAATTTGTAACTGTCTTTTAGTTCCTACAATGGAAGAAATGGGGCCAAAAGCCCTTGAAGAAGCGTGTATTCGTTGTGGATTATGCGTTGATGCCTGCCCAGCAGCTTTATTACCGCAGCAACTTTACTGGTTCAGTAAGGGTGACGAGCACGAAAAAGCGCAAAAGCACAATTTATTCGATTGTATTGAGTGCGGTGCCTGTGCGTATGTTTGTCCAAGCAATATCCCGTTAGTACAATATTACCGCCAAGAAAAAGCAGAAATTCGTGAAATCGCACAAGAAGAGCGCCGTGCCGCAGAAGCGAAATTGCGCTTTGAAGCGAAACAACAACGAATGGAGCGCGATAAACTGGCCCGTGAAGAGCGCCATAAGAAAGCGGCTGTTCAAGTTGAAAGTGCTGATAAAGACGTAGTAAATGCGGCATTAGCAAGAGTGAAGGCAAAACAAACTGCAAGCCAAGAGCCGATTAAAATTGTTTCTGGCGAATTGCCTGACAACAGCGCAGTTATTGCGGCACGTGAGGCACGAAAAGCCCAAGCTCGTGCTAAACAAGCTGAGAAATTGGCTAATGTGCAAGCTAATGCTCCTGTTAGTGGATCTGATGAT